>VBOM01000183.1 GCA_005877535.1 Nitrospirota bacterium
AAATTATTGCTCCACGGTTTAAATTCAATGGTCCGCACATCTAGGACCACAGGAGAAGACTGCGCAGATGCTCAAAATGGCCGTCCAGCAAGGCCGCAGCGAGCGAAGAGGCGAGGCGTACGCTTCGGTACGTAGAGCCTCTGAGCGATGCAAGAACGCCGCTGGCGGACTTTTTCAGCATCCTGCTGGAGGCACGAATAGGACCATGACACAAACCACAATTGAACAGACTCTCTCGAACAGCTGGCCCAAGCGATTCATGACCACGCTCACGGCCTATGACATCACTCGTGTCTGGGAGGCGGGCACGCGATTCATCCTAAGCCTGCTCACCCTGACGATCCTCCTTGGTTTGGCAGGCGGCGTCATAAAAACATTTCTCGACCTGCGGCTTCTCCTGTCAGCCGTCGTGGAAGTGGCCCTTCGGCAGGTAGTGGTCGACACCCTGACCCTGCTGGCTGTCGTCGAAGTGTTGAAGACCACTCTCGCATACTGTTCTGATGGGCGCGTCCGAGTCACGTTTATCATCGACACAGTCCTTGTAGTGATGCTGACGGAGGTCATCTCACGATGGTTCACGGGCGGGGAGTGGCACCAATTTGCGATACTGGGAGCCATCTTAATCACGCTGGCTCTCATGCGCATCGTAGCCGTCCGATACAGCCCGGCGCCGCCGACGTTCACGCGAGAGGCCAATCAACTTGGACTCTCATTCCCGTAATTTCACCAGGAGGTTCCAATGCCAATAAGTTCTCTCCTTGAATCAGCTCCGGATGTTCATTCTTATACCGATACCCTCGCGGCAACCATTCTCGGCCATCTCAATGAGCAGACGGTCATCAGTCTGGACTCGCTCATCTGGCTCATGCCTCAATATACCTGGAATCAAATTTTCCACACCGTCGACCAGCTCGCTCGATGCAACAAGGTCGTCCTTCGCCGTTACCGATTTAACTACACGCTCTTTTCCACCAATTTTCTGGCATAACTACATTCTTCTGTAGCAGGCTACGGGCCAGACTGTCACGGGAGCTTTTTGGAGTTGCGCTTGTAATATCATGGGGCGGGGCATCGCTCTGACTCTTCTCGACGAGGAAAGATCAACCGCAACCTGTAGGATCAGCACGGCGTAACTTTCTGCAAGGCGGTTTCAGGAAGATCCTGGCGGAGTGGTGTGGCGAATGATCTTGCCCTCCACGAGATAGACTACCAACTCGGCGATGTTGGTGGCATGATCGGCCATCCGTTCGAGGTATTTGGCAATGAAGCTCAAGCGAATGGCGCGTGAAATCGTGCGGGTGTCCTCGATCATGAATGACAGGAGCTCGCGGAATAACTGCTCCATCAGATTATCGACGTAGGCGTCGTCCGTGAGCACCTTCCGAGCGAGCGTGGCATCATCCTTGACGAACGCATCGATGCTTTGCTTGACCATCATCCGTGCCATATTACCCATCATTGGGATATCGATATAGGGTTTAAGCTGCGGTTCTTCGTTCAGCTCGATCGCCCGCTCACAGACATTCTCCGCCAGGTCGCTGATTCGCTCAAGCTCGGTGGCGATTTTCATTGCCGTCGTCACCAATCGCAAGTCTCGCGCGGCAGGTTGATGGAGGGCCAGTAGCCTGATACTCTCTTCGTCGATCTCCACATCCAAGGCGTTGATCTCGTGGTCCCGCTCGATTACCTGGCGGGCCAGGGCCGAGTCGCGCGTCACCAGAGCGGTGAGGGCCTGGTCGATCTGATTTTCCGCCTGACCGGCCATCCGCAGGAGCTTGGTCTTCAAGTCGGAGAGTTCTTCGTCAAAGTGGCGCTGTACCGTCACAACGTTTACCCAAATCGTCCGGTGATATAGTCATCGGTCTGCTTCTTAGAAGGCGTGGTAAAGAGCTGCTTCGTGAGGCCAAACTCCACCAGTTCGCCGAGGTACATGAACGCCGTCCAATCGGACACCCGCGCTGCCTGCTGCATATTGTGGGTAACGATGACGACCGTCAAGTCTTGTTTCAAGGAAAAGAGCAGTTCTTCAATTTTGGCAGTGGCCACAGGATCCAGCGCCGAGCAAGGCTCGTCCATCAGCAAGACATCCGGTTTGACCGCGAGCGCGCGGGCAATACACAGCCGTTGTTGTTGCCCTCCAGAGAGACCCAAGGCACTTGCGTGGAGTCGATCCTTCACTTCATCCCACAGCCCTGCGCCTTTGAGCCCCTCTTCCACAATCTGATCTAACTGGCCACGGTTTCGGATTCCATGAAGACGTGGCCCATAAGCCACGTTTTCATAGATCGATTTCGGAAAGGGGTTCGATTTCTGAAAGACCATTCCGACACGTTTTCTCAAGTCGGTGATATCCACATCGGGACCATAGATATCCATACCGTCCAGCAGCATGGTACCTTCTAATCGAGCGCCTTCAACCAAGTCGTTAAGTCGGTTGAGGCATCGCAGCAGGGTGGATTTTCCGCAGCCTGATGGGCCAATGAACGACGTGACCTGATTTTTGATGATCTCGATATCGATTTTGAAAAGAGCCTGGCGATCCTCGTAAAAAAAGTTCACCTGATTCAAGGTAAGTTTGACGGCTTGAGTATTGGAATCGTTCCCGGGCGACTGGAGATGATGGTCCATCACCGTGAGCCTTTGTGAGTTGAGCGTGTGTGATTGGGACGGTTGTTGTGTCGATGGTGGAGAAGGGTGCATGAAGATCCTCTATAACACTGAGCCTGCATACTTCTTGCGCAGGTGGTTACGAAGGATAATCGCTGTGAAATTCAAGAGGACTACGACGGTGATCAATACCAAGGTCGTGATGTAGACCATTGGTTTCGCTGCTTCCACATTGGGGGACTGAAAGCCCACGTCGTAAATATGGAATCCCAGGTGCATGAACTTTCGATCGAAGTGGAAAAAGGGCCAGGAACTGTCTACGGGGAGCGAAGGCGCAAGTTTAACGACTCCTGTCAGCATGAGCGGTGCCACCTCACCAGCAGCGCGGGCCATTGCCAAAATCAATCCAGTCAGAATGCCTGGTAGGGCACAGGGTATCACGACTTTTATCATCGTTTCCAACTTGGTCGCGCCAAGGGCCAACGATCCCTCACGAAACTCCCTGGGCACGGCGGCCAGTCCTTCTTCGGTGGCGACAATGACCACTGGCACTGTGAGTAAGGCCAGCGTCAGTGACGCCCATAGAATGCCACCGGTGCCAAAAGTTGGTGTCGGGAGTCGTTCAGGAAAGAAGAGCTGGTCGAGAGTCCCGCCTATCGCGTAAATGAAAAAACCTAATCCGAACACACCGAAGACGATTGAGGGTACGCCTGCGAGATTGTTGACCGCGATTCTCACGAGACGAACCGAGGTGCCTTGTTTCGCGTATTCTCGGAGATAGAGCGCGGCAAGCACGCCGAAGGGGACGACGGCAAGGCTCATGATGATGACCATCATGACGGTTCCGAATATGGCGGGGAAAATGCCGCCTTCAGTGTTGGCTTCTCTGGGCTCCTTGCTGAGGACAGACCACACATTCGTGAGATAGGTCCAGCTCTTGTGCAACAGGCCCATCTCGTTCGGCCGCAGCGCTCGAATGATCTGCCCTACTGGGATCTGTTTTTCTCGTCCGTTCGCATCCACCATCACGACAGAGTGTTCATTGAATTGCGCACGCAACGTTTCCAATTCTATGGTTTTCTGTTGGTAACGAGATTCAGCGTCGGCAACCTGTGCTTCGAGGTTACCAATCGGCCCCCTCTCGGTCGATTCTGTGGTGAGTAAACCTGATGGGCCGGAGCGTTCCTCCTTCCCCTCTCTCGTCGAGGGAGAAGGTGAGGAGGGATTTCCCATTTCGAACGCACGGATTTTCAATCGCGCACTCTCGATTTCGGCGTTAATAGAGCCGATTTCGATGTTCTCTATCCGGGTGATCTGTTGATGGAGGGCATTGGTGGTGCTGATAAGTGGGGCCAAGGCAATCCATCCACCTTCATTTCCTGCGGCCAGAAGCGTCTCTCCTTTGTACAGAGCCTTGATCCTGCCATACATGTTCCCCCATTCGCGGCGTTCCAGGAGCACAACATCTGCCGGATAGGTTTGTGACACAATCTGATCGTCGTTGACCCATTTGAAGTCAAGCCCATATAAATCCCGATTTCCGATCTTTACTCGAAGGCGGCCTCTCCCTTCTGGGCGATCCGGCGTGACAGAGCGAGGGATAACTTCACGTCCGGCCAGTTGCCCCGTCACGTGCTGTTGATCTTTAAGGGTCAGCTCGACGATATCCGAGGTCCAAAAGTATCCCAAGCCGTTGATCATGATCAAAAGCAACAGTCCAAAGACCATGAGCAGGGAGACCGAGACGCCGGCGGCGCATCCCCAGATGAAGACGTTCCCGGAGGCGAGGAATTTCTTGAATGGTGTGCGCATTAGTACTGGCTATACTTCGTCCGCAACCGTTGCCTGATGACTTCCGCCACGGTATTGATCAGAAACGTAAACACAAATAAGAGTACGGCCGCCAGGAATAAGATGCGATAGAGTGTTCCGCCATGAGGGGCCTCTGGAATTTCCACGGCGATATTGGCCGATAACGTGCGAAAACCATTGAACAGACTCCAGTCCATAATGGGGGTGTTCCCTGTGGCCATGAGGACGATCATGGTTTCTCCAATGGCCCGGCCAAAGCCAATCATCATGGCAGAAAAGATTCCTGGACTCGCCGAAACAAGCACGAGCTTGACCAAGGTTTGCCAGCGGGTGGCTCCCAGCGCAAGAGACCCGGCAATCAAATGTCGTGGGACGTTGGACAGTGCTTCCTCGGAAATACTAAAGATAATAGGCACGATGGCAAAGCCCATCGCAAACCCCACTATGAGGGCATTCCGCTGGTCATACCTGAGTCCCCAATGGGTGGCAAACCAGGTTTTATAGTCGGCTCCGAACAGGAACGACTCGATCGGCTGGTTCAAGCTAAGACAGATCCAAACAGTACCGATGATGACAGGAAGCAGGACAAACGATTCTATCCCAGGGCGAAGGCGACGAATGAATGTGGCCGGGAGATATTGCCAAAGAATTGCCGTGACTGCGACGCTTGCGGGCAGGGCCACGGTCATTGCGACCATCGCAGGAAAAATCCGTTCGAGTAGAGGTGCCAGCCACAAGCCGGCCAAAAAGCCCAGGATGACGGTCGGGAGAGCCGCCATCATCTCGATGGTCGGTTTGATCTTGGCGCGAATATCGGGGTGCATGAACATCGACGTATAGATGGCGCTTAAGAGGGCCAGAGGCACTGCGACCAACATGGCGTATAGGGTCCCTTTCAGCGTGCCAAAGACCAGCGGAAGGAGGCCAAACTTTGCTTCAAAGTCATCCGCGCCGCTGGAGGATTGCCACACATGTTCCGGCCCCTCATAGCCTTCATACCATACGAGCTTGAACAGGGTTGCGAGTGTTATCTCCGGATGAGGGTTGTGAATCGCATAGGTGAGCAATTCTCCACGGTCGGTGAGGGCCACGGCTCCGTCGGCTTTGGAGGAAAATGTCAGAGTGCGAATCGCCTGGTGGTTCCCTGGAAACTTCAACAGAGTCTGTGCGGAGGTGGAGTAGTGGACAAAAAGATTGCCCTGCGTATCGCCGGTGATGAATCCTTTGTCGCGAAGCGATGGAGAGATCCAGGTGACGGGAGAAGGGTGCACATCGAACTGATGTATCAGGCGAAAGCGAGTCGTCAAGCTTTCTTGAGCCTGACGCGTCGGCATCCAGACCGAGACGTCACCGGCGCTGGTGCCGATGGCCAGCGAACGATCTCCAATCAAGTAGGACAGGGCGGTGACTGAAGTGCCGGCCGGCGCCACCGATGTGGTTTCGATCAATTTCGGCTGGGTGCCCTCTCGTACATCATAGTGGTAGAGGTTCCCGCCGGCCGTTCCAATCGAAAGTGTTTCGCCACGGCTGTCAAAGATTAAGGCGGTCACGGGCTCAGTGCCATGCCCAGTCAGTGCAACAGGGGCGGTCGCGACTGATGTGGCGGAGTACCAGAGGCGCCCTTGATCTGTCATGGCTACGGCGAGTGTGTTTCGCTCCGTTGGCTGATAGGCTAACCGAATAATTTGCTCTTTGGGGGAAGTCAATTGCACAGGAGATCCGAGGGTGACCGTTGGAACGATGTGGCGTGCCCCCTCTTCGTAACTGGCTGCAAACTCGAGAGTCACAGGAATGATATGGCCATCGTCCGTGCCGAAGGCAAATCGATTGCCGCTCCCTACCGCTCGAGCAATGGAGGTGATGTGGGCCTTGGCTAAGCCTGAAGGAAGGTCATGGGTCATGGGCGTGCCGGAGCGTGCATTGAAGAAGCGAATCTGATGATCAGATCCTGCTGTGAGTTGATAGAGAATCTCTTGATATTCGTCCATTCCAACCAGGCTGGATTGCGGGAGCGCTTCTGGTGGAGGAGTGCCGGAAAAGTGACCGGTCGGGGTTCCTTGGGGAGGGAAAAACAAGGGGGCCACTTCTTTCACCAAGAAAATAAAAATACCGATAATGCTCAGGATGACGGCGATCCCGCCCATGGTAATAACGACTTGAGCAAGCTGATCAAAGATGTGACGCCACATCATATTGGTTGACTGGTGCGATATCGTGCGTAGGGGCGTATGGCCATACGCCCCTACAGAGGGAGAGGGGGCCAGAGCGGGATCGCTGTCGCTAATCAAGATTCTTGACTTCCTTCTCGATCGCGACTGCCTTCAGTGGGAAAAACCCGTCTTTGATCACCACTTGCTGTCCTTCTTTACTATAGATGAATTTGATGA
>VBOM01000184.1 GCA_005877535.1 Nitrospirota bacterium
AGCCGGTGAAGTCTGTGAAGGATTTCGAGCAGGTGTCGTCCGGGCTCAAGAAGGGCGAGCACGTGCTGATCTTGATTGACCGGCGAGGCAACGCGTTGTTCCTCAGCGCAAAAGTTGGATGATCACCATAACGAAGATGGGGCAGCCTGCCGCTGTCCCATCTTGCGTCTCTCTAAATTCCTTCCAAGCAGGATGCTCAAAACGTTCGCCCAGCAAGGCCGCAGCGAGTGAGGACCCGAGGCGTACCCTTGCGGTACGTTGAGGGCCTGAACGATGCGAGAACGATGGTGGCGGACGTTTTCGGCATCCGGTTAGTCAAACACCACGGTTTTTCTGCCATACACCAACACCCGTCGTTCAACATGGCGGCGCACGGCGCGGGCCAGTACAATCTCTTCCAGGTCCCGTCCTTTCCTCACTAGATCATCGACGGTATCCCGATGGCCTATCCGCATGACGTCCTGCTCGATGATGGGACCTTCATCCAGATCGTCCGTGGCATAGTGCGCCGTGGCCCCGATGATTTTCACGCCCCGGTCATAGGCCTGCCGATAGGGATTGGCGCCGATGAACGCGGGGAGAAAGGAGTGATGGATATTAATCACCGGACAGCCGACCTGTGAAAGAAAGGTGCCGCTCAGGATTTGCATGTACCGAGCCATGACCACAAGTTCGACACGATGATCTTTCAGCAGGGAGAGAACTTGCTGTTCCTGCTGCGGTTTGGTCTCCTTGGTCACGGGATAAACGGAGAAAGGAATCTTGAACAGCTCGGCCCAGCCGGAGCAGGTATCGTGATTGGAAATAATCACGGGGATATCAATGTGTAACTCGTCGCGTTTGTGCCGTTGGAGCAGATCCGCCAGGCAGTGATCCTGTTTCGAGACCAACATTGCGACCCTCGTTCGGAGACTTGAAGGACGAACCTCATAGCGCATCTCGAAGGTCTTCGCGACCGGAGCGAAGGCGGCTCCGATCTCATCGGGTGGAATCTGCAAACCTTCGGCGGCAAACTCCATGCGCATGAGAAACTCGTTCGTCTCTTCATCTGTATGATGATCCGAATCGAGAATGTTCCCCCCGAAGTCGTGAATGAAGCCCGAGACACGGGCCACAATACCCCTGCGATCCTTACAATGGATCAGGAGGATGACAGATTCTTTTCGTTGTGCCATCGTAGGCCTCACTTTCCGATGAGAATAGCTTCCTGAAGTGTAGCAGGCAGGTCACGATCACGGTAGAAATGGCGCTAGGAGGTTGAAGAGACAGTGATGTGGCATGCAGCAAACCCAATAGCCCGCAGGGTGCTCAAAAAGGTCGTTCTTGTCGTTCGTGAAAGGTGAAACGTAAAAGGTAAAAGGTTTCAGAGGAAGGGCCTTCGGCAATCCTACGTTTCCCCTTTCACTTTTCACGTCTCACGCGTACCGATCGTTGGCGGGCATTTTAGCACCCTACTTAAGTGACGATGTGGCCCACAAGATCGTAGAGGGCTGCATCGGTGATCTCGACCTTGACGAGTTCCCCTGCTGTGGCTAATCCATCATTGATATACACGACGCCGTCGATCTCCGGAGCCAGCCCTTCATGGCGTCCCTCAAGCAGTAACTCTGTCTCTTCGGAGACCCCTTCGACCAAGACTTCCATCACGGAGCCGATACGGGCCTGGCCTCGTGCCGCAGCAATCGCTTCTTGCACAGTTAAGATTTCATTCCGTCGTTCGTCCATGACCGATCGCTCGACTTTATCATCAAGCCCGACGGCCGGCGTGTCTTCTTCGTCCGAATACAAAAACACCGCCACCCGATCGAACTCGGCATCTTCCACGTAGCCTCTCAGTTCGTCAAACGCCTGCTCCGTCTCCCCCGGAAACCCTACGATGAAGGCCGTGCGAAACGTCACGCCGGGAATGCGCGTCCGGATCCGATCGACGAGGGAGGTAATGGCGGTCCGATCACCTAGCCGGTGCATCCGCTTAAGCATCCGATCGTTGATATGTTGCAGCGGCATATCGATATACTTGGTAATCTTTTCTTCTCCTGCATAGAGATCCAACAACTCATCCGATACCTGTTGCGGGTAGAGATAGAACGGCCTGATCCAGCGCAAGTCTTTCACCTTCACCAGCTCGCCAAGCAGCGTGACGAGGCCTTGACGCACACCAAGATCGATGCCGTAATTCACCGTATCCTGGGATATGAGGTTGATCTCTTTCACCCCTTCAGCTGCGAGGCGCGTGGCTTCGGCTACGATCGATTCCACAGGGCGGCTTCGCTGCTTGCCCCGCATCAGGGGGATCGCGCAGAAGGCGCAATTCCGGTTACAGCCTTCGGCGATTTTCACATACGCGCTATGGGCCTTCCCGAGACGGAGACGCGGCGCGTCTGCGTCGTACAGATAAGGAGGTTCACTGATCCAGAGCCGTTGTTGCCGTTTCTTCGGCGCCAGCAGATTCCGGCAAATATCCGCGATCTTCCCGAATTCACCGGTCCCTACCACGCCGTCGAGTTCCGGCAATTGCTCGAGGAGATCTCCTTGATACCGTTGCGCCAGACAGCCTGCGGCAATCAGCACACGACAGGATCCTGCTTTTTTTAGTTTGCCATGCGCAATGATCGTATCAATCGACTCCTGCTTGGCCTCTTCGATGAAGCCGCAGGTATTGATGATGACCACCTCGGCTTTCTTCGGATCATCGGTCAAGGCAAACCCGTCCGCCACCAACATGCCTAACATGACTTCGGAATCGACCTGGTTTTTGGAACAACCCAGGTTGACGAAGCCGATTGTGGTTTGCTTGCTGTTCGAGCGAGAGGGGGTGATCAATTTCGATGGCATAGGAAGCAGTCTACGGGACGGTTGAAAAGTCTGTCAATCAACTGCACCTTGGAGGTCGCGGGCCGATACCCCTACGATGGACGCATGATCCGCCCATTTCAAGGTTTCAAACCCACCGTCCCGACCTCCTGTTTTATGGAAGAGACCGGTATCGTCATCGGCGATGTCGTGCTCGGCGAGCACGACAATGTCTAGTTCCAATCCTTCATTTGCGTGTACGCGCAGAATATTCTCATCTACTGTACTTCCTTGGAAGGCGAGAAGGTTGCTCCCTGACTGAGCACGTCCAACGAGCACTGAATTCTATTCTTTCCCATCAGGGGATGGGTCAAATCGCGAAGCGTTTTGCCGAAGGAGCGGAGACCCACCGCATATTCTCATCTTCTGTACTCCCTTGGAGGGGGAGGAGGTTTGCTCCCTGACTGCGCGCAACTTTTTCACCCGCCCACCCACTGGCACGCCGAGACGTGCCATTAGCCCGAGCGAAGGCCTTTTGATTCTTTGTACTTCTCCTTAGGGGAGTGGCCAAGGCTGCCCTTTACTGCGCGCATCGAACCAGCACAGTTTCACCGTGCGCGTTCTGCGAGCAAGAAGGGCACCTGGCCGCTCCCCTCTATTCTTCTGAGGGCGCGCGTTGCGCGAGCAAGGGGAGCAGCCTCCTTGCCCTCCTCTCGCTTCTTATGGCATCATGCCCCCTCATGGAGACGATCATGGATCATTTGCTCGAATACGCCGGTTCCGTGCATATCTATCTCGGGCCATACCGCGGGAATCCGATCGCCTTGTATTTGAAGCGGACGGAGACCGGATGTCAGATCGGCCCGAAGGTCTATCCGTGGAATGACGTCGTGGGGAGTGGTGAGACGCCGAACAAGGCAGCCGCGGATTTCGAAGAGAAATGGAAGACGAAGGGTCTCTCGGCGGATATGTACTCCGGTCCTTCGTGGGAAGGAGGCATTAAACCGGAGAAGCCTGCTCCTCCCAAGCCGCCCGCTCCTCCCAAACCACCGGTAACCGCTGCTGCATCAGCACCAGCGGGCCAGCCCAGCGTGCCGGCAGCCTCTCCGGCTGCTCCTGCTGACAGTACACCGGCTCCTGCTCCAGCCCTGGCAGCTCAACCTGCAGACAAATCGAACTAGCCCACTCTATTTAAGGCGAACGGTTTGGTGGCCTTCAGGAGAAGGGCCGGCCAATTTGCTGTGCTTCAGGCCGTATCCCATATAGACCACAATGCCGATGGCAGTCCAGACAGCGAATCGAATCCAGGTCACCCATGGGAGAAAGCCCATCAAGCCAAGGCAGGCCAGCATTCCCAAAATGGGGACGACCGGCATGAACGGAAGGCGGAATGGGCGGAGCTGGTCGGGTTTGGTGTAGCGCAGGATCACGACACCGATACAGACCAGGACAAAGGCAAAGAGAGTGCCGATGTTCGTCATGTCCGCCGCATCACCGATGGGAATCAAGGCAGCAAGCGTGGCCACGGCGATGCCGGTGAGAATGGTGGCATAATGAGGCGTGCCATAGCGCGGATGCACGGTTGACAACCAGGGACTCAGGAGGTGGTCGCGCGACATGGCAAAGAATACCCGGATCTGCCCCAGCATCATCACGACGAGTACGCTGGTAATTCCAGCTACGGCCCCGATCGCCACAATCGCCGCTCCCCACTTGAAGCCCACCATACTGAGCGCTTCCGCCACCGGCGCATGGATGTCGATCTGTGCAGCTGGGATCAAGCCGGTCAGGACAGCGGCCACGGCAATGTAGAGGGCAGTGCAGATGCTGAGTGAGGCGATGATTCCGATCGGCAGATCCCGTTGAGGGTTCTTGGCTTCTTCCGCGGTCGTCGAGATGGCGTCGAATCCGATATAGGCGAAGAACACGATCGCCGCTGCGGCACCGACGCCGGCGAATCCCTGCGGCAGGAAGGGCGTCCAGTTGTCTGGATTCACGGCCGGCGTCCCCACGCCAATGAAGAAGAGAATGACCGCGAGCTTCAAGCAGACAATGATGCCGGTCGCGCGGGCGCTTTCTTTGATCCCAATGACGAGAATAATGGTGACGAGTAACACGATAATGGCGGCGGGGAAGTTTGCCACGCCCCCGTCAGGTCCTCCGGGTGGATGAGTAGCCCAGTGCGGCAGTTCGATCCCGGCCAACCTGAGCAGATTGTTGAAATAGCCGGACCACCCGATGGCGACGGCGACACAGGCCACACCATATTCGAGAATTAAGTTCCAGCCGGTAATCCAGGCCAGGAATTCTCCTAACGTGGCATACGAGTAGGTATAGGCAGAGCCGGCCGCGGGAATCATGGTGGAGAACTCTGCATAGCAGAGTGCCGCGAAGGCGCAGGTCAGGCCGGAGAGCACAAAGGACAGAATGATTCCAGGCCCTGCCCCGGGCCTGTGTGCATCGCCGACGATGGCGGTGCCGATCAGGACGAAGATGCCTGTGCCGATGATCGCGCCTATGCCGAGTGCAGTCAGATCCCAGGCCGTGAGGGTTTTTTTCAAACGATGATCGGGATGAGCTGCGTCCGCGAGGATCTGTTCAATGGACTTGGTTCGGAGAAGTCGGCTGATCACCGGACCTCCTCTGGCCGCGGGGATGGCGAGAGGCGCCATAGGGTCAACAAGCTTCTGTTCCATATGGGCTCAAGTATAGCAGGCCTTCTCCATAGGAGAGCCGAGCGAGACTGGCGGGACGGGCGAGATGGACGAGGGTTCAAGCTTCGAGGATTCCGGAACTTCCAACATTCACCGTCATAGGTTGACTCGTGCCTGACACGATGTTCCCTCCCATCCGGCCTTTCCCGCTCGTCGCGGCTTGCTCCCGGATCGCTCGCGTCTCGGGTTTCACGTACCACGGTCTGTGGAGCGGGCGGCGCGTAGGAAGGCTTCGAACAATCGCCGATGGAAGGGGTGCCGGTCGAAGAGAAATTCCGGATGCCACTGGATGCCGAGAAAGAAGCGGTTGGTCGGAGATTCGATCGCCTCCACGATACCATCGGGAGCCAGGGCGCTGGCGATCAGCGACGGCGCGATGGCTTTGACGGATTGATGGTGCGAGCTATTTACCCGCATCGACACCGATCGTACAATGCGACGGAGTAGACTGCCGGGTGTGACTGTGACGGTGTGACTGAGATTCGTTGCGGGAGTCCGTTGGCGATGTTGGAGCGGTTTCGAGATTTGGGATGAGATATCCTGAAACAGACTGCCGCCGCAAGCGACATTCATGGTCTGCATGCCCCCGCAGATGGCGAGCAGCGGGACATCAGCCTGTCTTGCCAGGTTGACGATGTCCAGTTCAAAACTCGCGCGACGTTCGCTCACGATCCCGAACGGGTAGCGCTGACGTTCACCGTACAATGACGGTGGAAGGTCCGGTCCGCTTCCTGTGAGGAGGAGTCCGTCAAGCTGCTGCAGGAGACGCCGTCTCGTGGCCCGGTCTGCGAGGAGTGGAAGCACCAGCGGGACACCGCCGAG
>VBOM01000185.1 GCA_005877535.1 Nitrospirota bacterium
ATGCGGGGCTTGGTGACCTGGCTGGGCACTTCCTGACTGCGGCCACTTTGCCGGAACGGCTCAACTTTGGCCGCGATCTTGCCGACACGCTCTTTAAGGAAGTACCGAATCCTGCCAGAATCGACTGATAGGCTCCGGGATCGATTACCAGACTGCTGTCGCACGGGGCTTGCTAGCCGGACATCATTTGTAGCTCTGAACAGAGGACAGGCTCCGCTTGAGGAACGTGATCTGTGCAATCTCGTCCAGCCATGACCGTACCAGAAGGAGTCACTATGGAAATCGGATTCATCGGGCTCGGAAAAATGGGAATGAACATGGTCACCCGGCTGCAACGTGACAACCACCGAGTGGTGGTCTACGATCGTTCGGCGGATCTGATCAAGAAAGCCGAAGGGGCCGGTTGTGTCGGCGCCTCGTCGTTAGCCGACCTCGTTGGCCAGCTCAAGGCCCCTCGCGCGGTTTGGATCATGGTCCCATCCGGCGCGCCGACAGAGGAGACTGTTCAGGCAGTCGCGGCCCTGCTCCACATGGGCGACACGGTGATCGACGGTGGCAACACCAGATTCCACGACGATGTTCGACGGGCCGGGGACCTCAAGAAGAAACAGATTCACTATGTCGATGCCGGCACCAGCGGCGGCATTTGGGGCCTGACCATCGGCTACTGTCTGATGGTCGGTGGCGACGAGGCACCGGTGAAACAGCTCGCGCCGATCTTCACCACGCTGGCGCCGGAGCAGGGCTGGGCTCACGTCGGCGGAGTGGGTGCCGGGCATTATGTGAAGATGGTACATAATGGAATTGAGTACAGCATGATGCAGGGATATGCAGAAGGCTTCGAGCTGATGGCAAAAAGCGACTACCAGCTCAACCTCGCAAAGATCGCAGACCTCTGGATGCATGGCAGTGTCGTTCGATCCTGGCTCTTGGAATTGGCGGCCAGTGCCTTGAAAGAGGATCCGCGGCTGGAGCAGTTGAAAGGCTACGTGCAGGATTCCGGTGAGGGCCGTTGGATGATCGCCGATGCAATTGAAAAGGCTGTACCGGTTCCGACGCTCGCGACGGCATTGTTCACTCGATTCCGATCACGGCAAAGCGAGTCCTTTGCAGAAAAGATGCTGGCCGCATTGCGGAATGCATTCGGCGGCCATGCGGTTCGCCGGTAACAGGATGCTGAAAAAGTCGCTCTTCTCACCCGCCCGACCCCGGCGCGCCGAGACGCGCCTTTTCCCATGCGGCGTTCTCGCTTCGCTCAGAGGTTCAACGCGGAGCAGAAGATTCGAGGAGGGCGGAAACACTGGAAGGGCTTTTCCGTTCGCCAAGACACAGTGCAAGGGCGAACGGCCCCCACGAAGTGCGGTACGTACCTCCTCGCCTCTTCGCTCGCTGCGGCCTTGCCTGCGGAACGGCGCGTCTTGGCGCGCCGGGGCTGGGCGGGTGAGAACCGTGGCCTTTTTGAGCATCCTGAAAATTTTCAGGCATCAGCGGCAAAAGGAAAATTCCAACGGTGTTTTGTGTATCAATCGAGTTTTTCCGCAGCCCGGTAAGGCCTGAGCCCTATGCCACCGAACAGCCCACGTATCGATATCAGCCCCTCGCAGGAAACGATTCCTCCGGTCTCGCCCTGTACCCTGGTCATCTTCGGAGGTTCCGGCGATCTGGCACGTCGGCGTCTAATTCCTGCCCTCTACAACTTGCTCCTCGACGGGCTCCTTCCGCCAAACTATGCGGTGATCGGGCTAGGCCGCAAGTCGATGACCGACGAGGAATTCCGCGTTACGGTGCGGGACGGCGTCGCGAAACATTCCCGGCAAGCCTTGACGGAGGACAAGTGGAAGGACTTCGCGCCACACCTCTATTACTTGTCGGGGGGCAATGAGGACCCGTACACCTATGCCAGACTGAAGGCCCGAGCAGAAGTCATTGAGCGGAACCTCCAGTTACCCGGCAACCGGATTTTCTATCTGAGCATCCCTCCCAGTTCGGTTGCGTCTGTGTGCGAGGGGCTTGAACAAGCCGGATTGGCGACGAAGCCGGAGGCTCATACGCCCTACGCCCGCATCATCGTCGAGAAACCGGTCGGCCGCGATTTGGCCTCCGCCCAGGCCATCAACCGCGTGACGGGACGTGTATTCGACGAATCGCAGATCTTCCGCATCGATCACTATCTGGGGAAAGAAACGGTTCAGAATTTGATGGTCGTCCGGTTCGCCAACAGCATCTTCGAGCCGATTTGGAACCACATGTATATCGATCACGTGCAGATCACAGTGAGCGAAGCGGAAGGCGTTGGGACCAGGGCCAGCTATTACGAAGAAGCCGGTGCGTTACGCGACATGGTGCAGAACCACATGTTGCAGCTGCTCTGCTTGGTCGCGATGGAGCCCCCCTACTCGCTCGATCCTGATGTGGTGCGCAACGCGAAGATGGAAGTCCTCCGCTGCCTCAGGCCTATCACCGATCAGGATGTCGAGCACGTCACTGTCCGTGCCCAATACAGTGAAGGCACGGCCCGGGGCATTCCCATCCCGGGCTATCGTCGCGAGAACGGAATTCGTCCTGATTCCACGACGGAAACCTATGTCGCGCTCAAATGTTTTGTGGAAAACTGGCGCTGGGCGAGCGTGCCCTTCTATCTCCGCACCGGAAAAGCGCTTCCCCATCGCGCCAGCGAGATCGCGGTGCAATTCAAGGACATTCCACAAATCCTGTTCAACGCCAATGCGCAGCAGCCCCAACCACCGAACGTGTTGGCTCTGCGCATCCAGCCGGAGGAAGGGCTTTCTCTCCGCATCGTCTCGCGCGTGCCGGGAACGCGCGCGCAAACACACCCGGTTGAAATGGACTTTCAATATAGCGACGTCTTCGGCCGCCCGTCGCCCGAAGCCTATGAGCGGTTGCTCTTGGACGTGATGGCCGGCGATGCCTCCCGATTCATGCGGCGCGACGCAGTTGAAGCCTCCTGGGCCTGGATCACCAAGATTCTGGAAGGATGGCACCGGCAAGGGTTGCAGCGGTTGCCTGAATATCCTGCGGGAACAGGTGGGCCGGTCGAGGCCGATCGCCTCATTGAAAAGGATGGACGGACCTGGCGGACCTTGTAGCGACTCATGTCATGTCAGCCTCAACTGCTTGAGAATCTCCTCTCTGCTTCCCATCCCACCGACAAACCGCTCGAACGTTCCCTTGCGATAGAGGGCAAGCGTCGGCAATGAGCGAATTTCCAGCTCCGCTGGAATCTGGAAGTTCTCTTCGACGTTCATTTTCAGGATCAGCACTTTGCCGGCCACATCGGCCTCCAGTTTCTCAAGTTCATGAATCAGCGCTCGACAATTCCCGCATCCTGGTTTCCAGAACTCCACCAGCACCGGCACCCCTGTCTGTTCCACGACGCGGTCGAAATCCTGATCGCTCACGTCACGCATCATGGTCTCCTCGCGGCGTCACGACCCACTTACCAGCGCTTCAGCAAAGATCTCCTGGTACAACCGCTCAGCAAGCAGCCGATATCCGGCCGTGGTCAGGTGCAGCCCGTCATTGGAGTACCGAGCCGCAAGTTCTTGAGTCTCGGGCTCAGCCGTAGCGGCAAAGAGATCGAAGGCTGCCAGCCGTTTCAATTCGGCGTAGCGGAAAATCAACCCGTTAAGCTGGCGCCGTCGATCAAGATGTTCCGCAAACCATCGACTCCCTTCCTCACTGCGAAGATCGTCGCCGACTCTGATCGATGGAACAGTCACCGGCACCGGCTTGATCCCGGCCCCTGCAGCCAGTTCATACATCTTGAGGAGGTTGCGCATAATGTCTGCCGGCGCTGCGTTCCATCCAAGATCATTCGTTCCGCCAAGAATCACCACATACGTCGGTTGGTGCTGCAGGACAGCCGATCGAAACCGCATCGTCATTTCACCGGTCAGTTCACCGCAGATGCCGCTCACAGACACGCGCACGGCAGGCCCTGTCAATTCCTGCAGGAACCGCCCATACGGCGTCTCGGTACCTTGGGGATTGTCAGCAGTGGGCGATTGAAACCCTGCCGTGAGGCTGTCTCCGAAACAGATAATGTGGCTCGAGGCAATCGTCAATATGAAGCGGATTCTACCGGTCTCGCTAGGGAGTTCACAATGCCCACTTATCTATGGGTGAAACAAGGAAGAATTCCTCGGCAACTCCTTGGGGAAAGGCTCGTTAAGACCCGCTATTTTCTTGACGATTCAGCACCTCCAGGATACGACTAAACAGCATGGATGAACCGGGGACAGACGACGGCGCACTGCCGCTTGCACCAGCCATTGAGCCGGCCAATCCGGAGTTGGCATCCGTCAAGCGAGTCCTCACACTCTTGGACAAGACAGCCAAGTCTAGGAGGACGTACGGGGCAGCGAACCCCGTGGCGCAGAAGTTCTTCCAAGAGTTGTTCGAGAGCCTCACCGCTCACCTCGCCACCTACTCCAAATTGGCGTTTCTTATTCAACGATCCGAGCTGTACTTCAACGGGGAAATCGTCTACCGATCCGAGCAGGATTCGAGTAATGAAAGCGTCGCGTTCAAGCTCTATGCGGATGGCATACGGGAACTCGCATTCCTCGAAAGTCTTGCTGCTGAAGATCTATCCTTTTTGCTTGATTCACTTTGGGGCAGCCTTGATTCTAAGGAAGAGGATGAAGACATTGTGACTCGTCTATGGGGCAAGAACCTCTCCGCCATCACCTTAGTCACCGCCGAAGAAGTCGCCAAAGCCTCGACCGCTGGGGAAACCTTCGAACTGCCTACTGCCGAGGTGATGAAAGCACCAGAAACGAGCTTGCGGGACCTGCTGGATCGGGAGCAGACCCTATACAAGAAGGGAGCAGGGACAGGGTTTGAGGGAGGTGGTGGTTCAGAGGGAGGTGGTGGCTCAGAGGCCGGTGAGGGCGGACCACCAACCGGAAAGGGAACCGGACGGGGAACCATCAGACAAAGTGGTCGATTCCAGTCTGGTCACGTGGGCTACGAGGTCTCTGACGAGGAGTTAGCCGAACTGACGAAGGAGATCGAGGCTGAGAGCGTCAGAGATCACACGACATACCTATTGGATATGCTCACCGCGATCCTGGCGTCGGAAAAATCTCCTGTGATCCTGACCAAGTTGTTCGACCTCTGGGGAAACGTCCTCGACTCATTGAGCGCCCAGGGCAAATGGATCGTGTTAGACAGCGTACTTGGACTGTTACACGTCACGGCTGAGGTCAGACCGGACCTCGGCGACGAACACAAGAAACAACTGGCGGCCCTGCTCGACAACCTTGGTCGACCTGAACGGATAAAGATGATCGAGACCTATTTGAACAAGCTACCCGACGCAACCACAGAAGGATTGCCCGCAATTCTGCTGTCGATGACGCCCTCAGCCGTTTCTGCCTTGTGCACCCTCTTGGCAAATCTGGAGGCGCCAGCCCATCAGGCGGTCGTGGCTGAGGCACTCGAGACACTCGCGAAGGATCAGCCGGAACACGTGCTCCGGGGTTTGTCAGACCGCCGCCCCCGCTATGTTAAGAACCTTCTCGCGATCCTTCTCAAATGGAACAACCCCCGATTTGTAGATGCCGTTGAAAAGCTGGTGCGCTATCCGGATATTCAGGTACGGAAGGAAGTCGTGCGAGCGATCGGGATATTCCGTCCCAACGGGAACGGGATGAAACTCATCGCGTTCTTGAATGATACGGAGGAGTCGATTCGGTATGCGGCACTCAAGTTGCTCATGACCGGTCAATATAAGGCTCCTTACTCCGCCTGGTCACCCCTCGTATCGGCGGACGCATTCATGGATCGAGCCCTCGGTGAGAAACGTGCGGTGTTTCAGGCGATGCGCACCACTAGTAGCGACGAGGCCATTCCGTTCTTTGAAAGTTTGATCACCGAGCGGTCCTGGACCAATCGGAAGAAGAAGGAGGAGATCGCCGCCCTCGCCGCTGAGACATTGGGGAAATTGCCCACACCTGCCTCACTGGCCACCCTTGAGCTGGGTCAGAAAAAAGGCGCGGCCTCCGTAAGGCAAGCCTGTACCGCGGCGCTTGCCCAGGCCCAACGACAGCAGCATCTCAAGCAGGCTGCATCATCGTGAGGAGTCTTTACCGTGAGTGACATCAAGATCAAAGAGGCCCCGGTCGAGGATGAACAGGCCCAGCCGATCCTAACCCACGAAAAGTCCCTGTCTCAGAAAATCGCCCACGGATCGGAGGCCGGGGACATCCTTGACCAACAGATGGTCATGCTGGGCATTCAGCTGGTCACACAGTTGAATGTTTTGCTAAAGACCTCCCGAATCTATGAGCGTACCAACGCAGCCCTGGACAGACCCGTCGAGGCGATGCTGACCTTGATTAAGACGATGGCACATGACCAGCCGATCACACTCCGCCTGCAGAACGATTTCT
>VBOM01000480.1 GCA_005877535.1 Nitrospirota bacterium
GAACTATTCATGCGTGGTGATAGCAGGGAGCAGGAGGCACTCTTGCGCGCACTGTCGCTCCTGCCGGATGCGGGCCGGTTTCTCGCCACGGCGGTGGAGGCTTGCCGGGTGAACGTGCAGACAGTCTTTGAAGCGATCGCCTGCGAGACCACCTATCCTGGTTGCTATTTTCCCGAGTCGAACTTCAACCAACTGGTGTTGAAAGCTATCTTTACCGGTGTGGCTCTCCAGCGTATTGTGGGCCTGTCCGATCGAGTCACACCGGCGCTCAAAGAGATGGTCAGTGACCATATCAGGGAGCGGACCGCCGCCGGCCGTCCGGTGCATGAGGATGTGGCTTTGATCATGAATCTATAGCCAAGGATGGCACGACATGATGCTCTTCGATCCGCACATTCACATGACCTCCCGCACGACTGATGACTATGCCGCAATGGCAGCGGCCGGTATTGCGGCGATTGTGGAGCCAGCATTCTGGGTGGGCCAGCCTCGCACTCATGTCGGCACGTTTGAAGATTATTTCCTGTCATTGCTGGGATGGGAACGGTTTCGGGCGAGCCAGTTCGGGATCCGCCATTTCTGCACCCTGGCTCTTAACCCGAAGGAAGCGAACAACCCAAGAGTAGCCCAGGGTGTGATTGATCTGTTACCGCGTTATCTGGAGAAAGACGGCGTCGTGGCGGTCGGCGAGATTGGTTTTGATGACCAGACCGAGGCCGAAACCAAATATTTCTCGGCCCAGATTGAACTCGCGAAGGAGTTTAATCTGCCGGTCTTGATTCATACACCGCACCGGGATAAGAAACGCGGTACGGAACGGACGCTGGCTCTGGTGCGCGAATCTGGCATCAAGCCCGAGCTGGTGCTGATCGATCATAACAATGAAGAGACGCTCCCTCTGGTTCTCCCCAGTGGCTGCTGGGCCGGCCACTCGCTCTATCCTAAAACCAAGATGGATGAGGAACGGATGGTCCAACTCGTGAAGCAGTACGGTGGAGAACGGATGGTCATCAACAGCGCGGCGGACTGGGGCGTGAGCGATCCCTTAAAAGTACCGCAAACGGTGCGGGCGATGGTCGAGGCGGGCATACCTCACAGCACCATCACCCGAATCGTCTGGGACAATCCCGTGAATTTTTTCCGCCAATCCGGTGCCGCACCTGACGGCACTGGCCCGGCAAGGCGGCGCACGACCACTCACGACGGTCACGCCCGCCGTCACCTGTTCCGTTCAGGCCACATTTACAACCGGCCTTTTGCCGCGTGAGCACGGCATCGTGGCCAACGGGTGGTACTTCCGCGACCTTGCGGAGGTGCTTCTCTGGAGACAATCCAACCTGCTCGTCGAGGGTGAGAAGATCTGGGACAATGCGAGGAAACGGGACCCTCAGTTCACCTGCGCGAAACTCTTCTGGTGGTACAACATGCATTCCTCGGCAGATTATACGGTCACGCCGAGACCGATTTATCTCGCCGACGGGAGGAAGCTTCCTGATATCTACACGCAGCCGTGGGGGCTCCGTGAGGAACTGAATCAGCGACTCGGTGAATTTCCCCTGTTTCGATTCTGGGGACCGGGGGCCGACATTGTCTCGAGTCAGTGGATCAAAGACTGTGCTCGATATGTCTACGATCAGCACAAGCCTACCCTCACCTTGGTCTATCTGCCGCATCTCGATTACAACCTGCAGCGCCTCGGTCCCAACCATCCGGCAATCAGGGACGATGTACGCCGGATCGATGCCGTCTGCGGCGAACTCATCGAGCATGTGCAAAAGGATGGCACGCAGGTCATCGTACTTTCCGAGTATGGAATCACCGAGGTGAGCGGCCCAGTGCACATCAATCGTGTGTTGCGCGAGGCCGGTCTCCTGGCTGTGCGTGAGGAGCTCAGTCTGGAGTTATTGAATGCGGGCGCATCGGACGCCTTCGCGGTGGCTGATCACCAGATCGCCCATGTGTATGTGAAGTCACACGACAGGATCCCAGAGGTCAGACGTCTACTCGAAGCTGTGCCGGGCATCGAACTGGTGCTCGACGGCGAGGGCAAACGGCACTTTGGGCTGGATCATCCGCGTTCAGGCGAGCTGGTCGTACTCTCGCGAGCGGATCGATGGTTCACCTACTACTATTGGCGAGATGATGAACGGGCGCCGGATTTTGCGCGCACTGTGGACATCCATCGGAAACCCGGCTACGACCCGGTCGAGCTGTTCATCGATCCGGCGTTGCACCTACCGAAGTTCCGCATCGCCCGGCGCCTGCTGCAGAAAAAGCTCGGGTTCCGCATGCTCATGGACGTGATCGGGTTGGATGCCACGCTACCTAAAGGGTCGCATGGGCGCGTGACGGACAAGGCGGAACAAGGGCCCTTGTTTAT
>VBOM01000186.1 GCA_005877535.1 Nitrospirota bacterium
TAGCTCGGCCGATTTAATCCAGACGTTTGAAGCGCGCTGGACGGACCGACAACTCGAATCGCACCAGTTTGCCGCGGCGGCGCTACGGCGCATCGTTGATCAGACCTTTAGTCATGTGCATGACTCAGTGGCACAGGGCCGCGGTCTCAGTGAGCATGGAGTGCAGCAGTTTATTCTGGCTCGTATACGCGAGGCCGGGATGGTCACGTCCAGTGCACCGATTGCCGCCGTGAATGCCCACAGCGCTGATCCCCATTATGGTCCGCCAGAGAAGGGGTCTGACGAGATCACACGTGATGCATTGCTCTTGATTGATCTCTGGGCTAAACGAGCGGAGGCCGGTTCGGTCTACGCCGATATTACCTGGACCGGCTATGTCGGTCAGACGGTGCCAGTGAAACATCGCGAGATCTTCGACTTGGTCCGCCAGGGACGGGACGCGGCATTGACCTTCGTCCAGACAGAAGTAGCAGCCGGCCATCACCCATTCGGCTGGGAAGTCGACGACGCCTGCCGGCAGGTCATCCAACGGGGGGGCTATGGCGATCAATTCGTCCATCGCACGGGCCATTCGATCGGCGAAGAAGTTCATGGCAACGGAGCCAACATCGATGGCTTGGAGACACAGGACACCCGCCGCCTGATGTCGAGGACTTGCTTTTCTATTGAGCCAGGGGTCTACCTGCCAGGCGAGTTCGGGATTAGGAGTGAACTGGACGTGTATCTCGCTGAACGTGAGGCGTTGGTGTTCGGTTTGCCCTTGCAGAGTGAGATTGTACCGCTCTTCTAGCAGGTTGCTGAAACAGTCCGTCAGCCTGTCATGTGCAGTTGGTCTGTTCGCTCTGTCTGGTTTGTTTGGTCGCATGAGACTAACCGGATGGACCAGTCAGACCAGATAACCAGACAGACCTCGGTTGCCCCACCCGCGCAAACCCTCTGTCCCTTCCTTGACAGTGCCTCCTACTGACCTATAAAGTTAATTTGCTTCTCAATAAGGCAAGGCTGGCGACGCTTTGTCGGACAGGTTCCTGGGAAAGAGGAATCACGCCATGTTTGGTACCATGGGGATCTCGGAACTCATCATTATCCTCGTCATTGTCCTCATCATTTTTGGGGCGGGAAAGCTCCCACAAATCGGTGAAGGAGTCGGCAAAGCGCTCAGAGGGTTCAAGAAAGAAGTCAACGATATCCCCCCGCCGGATGCGGCACCGTCCGAAGCCAATCAATGGAAGAACGCGCCGCTGCTCCCACGCCAATCATGCGGGCGCAGTACCCGCCTCTTCCTGCGGGCGCCCAGGCGAGACCTGTCGCCACCCGCCCGTCGGCCATTGTCAACAAGGATGCCGTGGCCCGCGTACAGGCGCAGCAGGCGGCGATGAAGGCGAAGGCCGCGCAGCCGGTCGGTATGTCCTCAGGGGATATGCAGAGTTTGGGAGAAGGACTGGGGGATGCGTTGCGGACGTTCAAACAGGCCGTTTCCGATGTCCGCAATTCGGTCGATCCCGAGCTACGGACAATCCAAGCCGAGATGGATTCTGCCCAGAAGGAATTCCAGCAATCTATCGAAGCGGCTAAGGAATTGCCTGCCTTGCACGAAGAGCCTCCTAAACAAACGTGAGCTGGGGTGCAGTTTTCATCAGCCTGCCCGATGCTTGTACCCTGCTCTGTCGCACGTCCTCTCGCATTATAGGGTATTCAGTCGTCCTGTCAGTCCTCTGTCTCGCCGGTTGTGTCCAGGATTCTCCACCTTCATCGAGGGAGCGCACGGTTTCGCTATTGCTGGAGTTGCTCCGTGATGAGGTGCCAGAGCTGCGGCAGATGGCAGCAGAATCTCTGGGCAAAATTGGCGACCCACGAGTTGCGGACTCCATTCTTCCCCTCATTCATGATCGAACAGCCCAAGTCCGCGCAGCGTCGCTGCTGGCCATGGGACGCATGAAACCCGCACCTACTGCTGGAGTGGTTGCCCTGTTGACGCGGGCGCTAGAGGATCCCGACGAATCGGTACGGCAGGCGGCGGTTGTGGCGATTGGCGAAATCGAACCAGGTTCTCGATTATTGGAGCCTGTCGTAGGCTTACTGCGATCTTCTGATGCAATTATTAGGAGAGCGGCAGTGCGGGCATTGCTACAAGTTGACTCAAGCCAATGGGTCCCTGCGCTTGTCGGGGCAGGGCGTGACTCCGATACGGAGGTTCGTCAGGGGATTGTGGCGGTGGTTGGTGAATGGGGAGGGTTGGCAGTCGCCCCTTGGCTCAGAGAACGTTTAGTTGAAGATTCTTCGCCTGGTGTGCGAGCAGAAGCGGCCTACCGTCTGGGAATGCTCATCGACCCTGAGGCGAGGGCAGCGCTCAGCACGACGATCGCGAAGGATCCAGACAGTGGGGTGCGACGCTGGGCGAAACGGGGAACTTAGGTCACTAGGCGGGAACGATTCAATGCTTCGACGAGTTCGACAAGTTCTTTGCGGACCTTTTCTTCGATGTTGGTGAATTGAACGCCCATCCCGGGGAAGAGTAGATGCCGTTCAGGCTTGTTGCGGGTCCAGGCGACCTTCGCTTTGGCCTTGTATTTTTCCCAAGGACGATCGGGCAGTGCAAACTCGACGGAAAGCTCGGTCCCAGGAGCCAGCGGGGCGCTGCTTTCGATGAACAACCCGCCTGCACCGATGCCGCCGGTTAAGCTGTCGAACTGTCTGCCTTCCGGGGTTGTGTAGCGAACCTTCACAGCGAGCGGGGCTCTCGGGTGAGAGCGCGCATGGGCGAATCGCACGTCGTCGTCGCCGGCAAGAATCTGCTCAATGACCGATCCCCACGACAGGGTGCCGAGCATTTCTCCCTTGTCACTATAAAGCGTGACCACTTCCTGGTCGGCATTCACCTCAAGGACTTTGCCCCCATGCCCTTCCGTCATGTACACAGGAAACTTCATCGTCAGGTCCTTGTATTGAAGTACGCGAGACGATTTGATGGCAGATGGATATTCACTAGGCCGGCTGTCCGACGGTCTGAAGGGATTTCACCAGTTCGAGCACGCGGTTACGGATATCGGGGTTAATCTCCGTAAAGCGCACCCCCATGCCAGGGCTAAACGTGTATTGGTCTGCTTTTGGACATACCCACGCGACGAGACCCTTCGCCGGCAACCATTCTGACGGTTGCTCTGGTAGCGAAAATTCAAGGGCAAGCTTGGTGCCGACCGGTAAAGGGCACTGGCTTTCGATAAAAAGCCCGCCTCCGCCGATGCCGCCTGCGCGACTTTCAAACTGCTGACCATCCGGGGTTGTGTATTTGACACGGAAGATGAGTGTCACGCGCGGCTCATTTCTGGTTTCCCGGCTCGCTTGGGGTTTACGATAGGCCAGAATCTGGTCGATGACGAAGTCCCACGACAGGTTGCCCATGGGTTCGCCGTTGATTCCCAAAAGGGTGATTACTTCACGGTTTGCATCAAGGTCGAGGGCTTTCCCTTTGTGTCGAAGGCTTGAAGACACGGGATATTTCACAAGTCCTCCACATTCAATCTGTAACGCAAGTATAGCGCAGCATTTCAACTTGTCGAGGAAAAGCGTAGAGTCATGAGCGTCGCAACAGGTTCGGTACAAAGATGGAGCAGTGGGTGTTCGAGAAGGGAAGATGTGAAGGAACAACCAGTCCAGGATGATCCTGGCCATGAGTATGCTGACTGGACGTCCTATTGAACGAGAAAAATGCTACAGTTATAACGACTTAGGCGGTTTTCACATCCTTGTCTTGTTCAAAGATTCGAATGGGAGCATGCTTGCCGAGGATGGCATCCTCGGTGATGAGGACTTCCTTAATCTGCTTCTGAGAAGGGGCATCATACATCACGTCCAGCATCACGTCTTCGAGGATGGCACGCAACCCTCGAGCCCCGGTTTTCTGGAGAAACGCTTTCCGTGCGATCGCCCCAAGCGCACCTTCCGTGAACTTGAGCTTCACTTTCTCAAAGGAGAGCAATTTCTCATACTGTTTCGTGAGCGCGTTTCTCGGTTCGGTCAAGATTCGAATGAGGGCTCGTTCATCCAGCTCATCCAAGGTGGCGACGACGGGCAGTCGACCGACGAACTCGGGAATCAAGCCGTACTTGAGGAAATCTTCCGGCTGAACTTTCGCGAACAGTTCGCCAAGTCGCACTTCGCTCCGTCCTCGAACTTCGGCTCCGAACCCCATCGCCTTCCGATTCAGGCGTTGCTCGATAATTTGGTCGAGCCCGACGAACGCTCCGCCGCAGATGAACAGAATGTTGCTCGTATTGACCTGAATAAATTCTTGGTGCGGATGTTTGCGTCCGCCTTGAGGCGGCACGTTGGCAACGGTTCCCTCGATGAGCTTGAGCAGCGCCTGCTGTACCCCTTCGCCCGATACGTCGCGGGTGATGGACGGGCTGTCGCTCTTGCGGCTGATCTTGTCGATTTCATCGATGTAGACGATGCCCCGCTCGGCCCGTTCCACATCGTAGTCCGCTGCTTGCAGGAGCTTGAGAATGATGTTTTCCACATCTTCGCCGACGTACCCTGCTTCTGTCAGCGTGGTCGCATCGGCCAGCGTGAAGGGAACGTCCAAGTACTTCGCAAGGGTTTGGGCCAACAGCGTTTTCCCTGTGCCTGTGGGCCCCAGCATGAGGATGTTCCCCTTCTGGAGTTGCACGTCGTCAACGTCTTTATCCTTGGCCGAGATTCGCTTGTAGTGGTTATGAACGGCCACCGAGAGAATTTTTTTGGCCCGCTCCTGTCCCACGACGTATTGATCCAAGTGGTGTTTGATTTCCACCGGCTTTTTGAGTTTTGACGAAATCTCTTCTTTGGCTTCTTCCCAGTCCTCGGCAATGATGTCGTTACAGAGGTTGACGCATTCGTCGCAGATGTAGACGGTGGGCCCGGCAATCAATTTGCGGACTTCGTCGCGGCTCTTCCCACAGAAGGAACAGCGGAGATGTCGATCCATCTTATCCGGCTTCGCCATGCGCCCTCCCCTGTTACTTGTCCTTGTTCGAGTCTTTTCCTGTGTCGCCAATGACGGCCTTGAGGAGCTTCGGTGGCCGCGTAATGACTTCGTCGATGATACCGTATCGTTTGGCTTCTTCTGCCGCCATGAAGTAGTCCCGTTCGGTGTCCAGGGATATCCTCTCCAGCGGCTGGCCCGTATGTTTGGCCATGATCTCGTTGAGTCGTTCGCGAATTTTTAAGATCTCTCTGGCATGAATGTCGATTTCTGTGGCTTGCCCCTGGAACCCGCCCATGGGCTGGTGAATCATGACCCTCGCATTCGGCAGAGCGAATCGCTTGCCTTTAGTTCCAGCGGCAAGCAAAAAAGCCCCCATGCTGGCGGCTTGGCCGAGGCAGATGGTGTTGATCGGGGGTTTCACATATTGCATAGTGTCATAAATACCTAATCCCGCCGTGACGCTTCCCCCGGGGGAGTTGACGTAGAGATTGATGTCTTTTTCAGGATCCTCTGCTTCAAGGAACAAAAGCTGGGCAATAACGAGGTTGGCAAAGATGTCGTCGATTGGCGCACCGAGGAAAATGATCCGGTCTTTCAGGAGCCGAGAATAAATGTCATAGGCGCGTTCGCCTCGGTTAGTCGTTTCAATTACAATGGGAACCAGCATGCACGTCGTTCCTTTCCGCATACAACCTGTTGAATCCGAGGCAAGGCCGGCCCTGCACCTCGACACTATCCCTGAATCACCGCATTGCGGTATACGAAATCCAAGGCTTTATCCGCTAAAATCCTGGTGCGTAACTCATCGATGGACTCTTGTCCACCGGCTTTGATCATCTTGACGAGATCGGCTGCCGGCATTTTGAGTTCCGATGCCAGCCGCATGATTTCGGCGTTGAAATCATCCTGCGTGACCGTCAGCCCTTCTTTTTCGGCGATCGCTTCTAAAACGAGGCCGAGCTTCACGCGGCGCGCTGCTTCCTTCCGATGCTCCTGGCGAAGGCTTGTGAGATCCTCTGTGCCGGGCGATTCCTGAGCGGGAGCCTTCCGCTGCTGCTGCACGTGCTGGCGGATGATGGCTTCCAGCTCACGCTCTACCAGGGTTTCTGGGAGATCGAAGTGATGGGTTTCTACAATCCGTTTGATGATCGTATCCTTATAGGTGTCTTCGATCTCTCGCTTCAGCGCCTGTTCCATCCCGCCCCGCAGTTTGTCTTTGATTTCCTGGAGCGAGTTGTAGGGGCCACAATCTTTGGCAAATTCATCGTCCAGAGCCGGCAGCTTTTTTTCCTTGACGGATTTAATCGTCAGTGCGAACAGGATCGTCTTGCCGGCAACGCGAGGATCGGGATGGTTGGCTGGGTACGGCTGAGGAATTTCGAGCACGTCGCCCTCTTTCTTCCCCCCGACATGCGAATCAATTTCCAAACCCAATATGGACGCGTGTGATCCGACCTTGTGGAGTTGACCCTCCTTCTTCGTCCCTTCCAGCGGCGCACCATCGAGAGTCCCCTGCATATCCAGCACGATATAGTCTCCGTCCACGATGGTATGGTCTGTCGGTGCAGCCTCCAAACGCGCCTGTTGTTCGCGCAAGACCTCAAGGCCTCGGTCGAGCTGTTCGTCGGTGACGGTGCGCTTGTCGGGCTTGAGCGAGATCGGACTTGGCGCTTTATAGTCCCGCAGCTCGATTTTCGGCTTGATTTCGACGGTCGCGGTAAATGTAAAGGGTTCGTTCTTCTTAATCTTGACTCGGTCCAGGGGAGGAATTTCGACGAGGACCGGCACAATTCCCGCTTGGCGAATGGCCTTGTCGTAGAAGTCCGGCACGAGGCTTCGGATCACGTCCTCTTCCACGGTTTTGGCATAGCGTTTTTCCAGCAAGGCTAGGGGCACCTTGCCAGGGCGAAATCCTGGGATGTTGACCTGGCGGTTCAGCTCGACGTAGGCGCGGGCAAACCGTTGCGTGACCTCATCAGCCGGCACCTCAATCTTGAGGGCACGTTTCATCGGTCCTAATTCAGTCATCTCCATTTTCATAGCTGGGGCGTACCTTTTCTCTGTAAGAAGCCTTGCACGGGCTGCCGAACTCTTGCAGGCGGCCCAGTCATGGTTTGGTGCGAGAGGGGGGACTTGAACCCCCACGGTTACCCACGAGATCCTAAGTCTCGCGCGTCTGCCAGTTCCGCCACTCTCGCATGGTGGGGTCTGCAGGAGCCGATTCCACCAAGATGACAACACAAACGAAAAGTCGCGTTCCTGTGGGTATTTTGTACCGTTGGAAGTGTCCCACTGTCAACCCATACTCCTGCAGGGTGGAAGCGTGTTCACTTATGTGCCCATAGGACTGGTAGCATCTATTTTCTAACCAGGATTATTCATGAATCGTCTAGGTAAATTCGATAGATCTGCAAGACAGACATGCAGCCGGTTCAGACCAGGAGAAACTTGCGATCGAAAGTTAGGGCTAACGCCTCGATTTGGCCCATTGTACATGTCATCAAGTGGCCTCATCATGCCCAGCCCGCATTATTCACGAGGGGTTCTTGACGAAACCGCCGAGACGCCATGCGAGACGGGCGTGCGGAGCCATGAGAGAGGGAGACATACTTGTAACAGTATGTTGACCGACCGGAGCGGCGAGCCTGCCCGCCGCCAGGCTTGTCCTAGCGGCGTATTGGCGGTTGCAGTAGAAGCCTTCGTGAAGATGTGGGCCAAGGTAGCCTAAGGCTTGAATGAGGGATATAATACAAGGTACATACGTAATTCGTCGTGAACATACCGGTTCAGAGGTGCACGGTGCTCGTTGTGCTACTGCTGTCAACCCTGGCTTTCAGTGTTCTGGCACTATTC
>VBOM01000187.1 GCA_005877535.1 Nitrospirota bacterium
CGGCGATATGAAGGTCGACCAGGTCTTTCGCCGTCATCTTTAAGGCGGAAGCGGCATCGGGAACTTTAGCCGGATCGTCCCACAGGATGGCGGCGCAGCCTTCCGGTGAAATCACCGAATAGACACCATGCTCCAACATGAGGACGCGATCTGAGACACCCAATGCGAGTGCTCCGCCGCTGCCGCCTTCACCGATGACAACGGAAATGATCGGGACTGCGAGCCGGGACATCACAAAGAGGTTGCGGGCAATGGCTTCAGCCTGGCCGCGCTCTTCCGCGCCAATGCCGGGGTAGGCACCCGGCGTGTCGATAAAGGTCACGATCGGGCGCCCAAATTTCTCGGCCATCCTCATGAGACGCAGAGCCTTTCGATAGCCTTCGGGGTTCGGCATTCCAAAGTTCCGTTGCATCCGTTCTTTGAGGGTTTTCCCTTTTTGATGACCAATGACCATGATCGACCGATCGTTGAATCGAGCAAAGCCTCCGACGATGGCACGATCGTCGCCGAATGAGCGGTCTCCATGGAACTCAAGAAAGTCCCTGAATAGATAACTGATGTAATCGAGGGTGCTAGGTCGTTGGGGATGCCGGGCAAGTTGCGTTCGCTGCCAGGGAGTCAGTTTGCTGTACAGCGCATGTTCCACCTGGGCAAGCTTCATCCGCAACTTGCGGATCTCGTCCTGGGGTGTTGATTTCCCCGCAGGAGCGGCCGCGAGTTTTTCGATCTTTTCTTCGATCTCGCGGATCGGCTTTTCAAACTCAAGGTAATCGCGCATAGGGCGTCTTACAATATCGATACTCTGGGAGGGAATACTGACATCCTACCCTGAAGTAGGGACTACGATAGCAGAAAAATGGCCCCTTTGCCTAGCACTTCTTCAACATCTATCACAAAGCGTTCGCTGGGTGTGACAGTGAGGTGAGGGAGGGGGGCTGTCTCAGCTTCCAGCGCTGAATCCATTCGCAAAGTGAGTGAGATGGTCGTGCCTCCCGGGTGACGAAGAAACACCTCGCGGAGGCGCGGTAACTGTTCCGTCACGCTGGGCTGATCCGTCAGCCGAATTTGGACCCGCTTGATCGTCTGCGCTTGTACATCGGCGAGCGGTTCAATCTTGCTCCCTCGAATCTTCGTGCCTTTATCTCCCCGGTCCACCGTGCCCGTGATGCGCACGAGGCGTTCCGGCACCATGAGATCGGCGGCGCTTTTGTAGAGATCTGGAAAGACGATTATTTCAACTATGCCCTGGAGGTCTTCCAGGGTGAGATAGGCCATCCGGTCGCCCTTCTTGGTCAGCATGCTTTTGACGGTCGTAATGATTCCGCAGAGTTTGACCTCTCGACCGTCCGATAATTCTGGCAGGCTGATGGTCGAGGCTGTGGCAAGCCCGTTGATGGTGGCCTCATAACGCGCCAGGGGATGAGAGGAAATATAGAAGCCGGTCAGCTCTCGTTCGTGTTTCAACCGCTCGCTTTGCTCCCATTCAGGAATGTTCGGCAGCGACGGCAGGGCTAGATGCTCCGCGGAGTTTTGCCAGTTCAGCTCGTCGCCAAAAATATTGGTCTGCCCCAGATCCCGTTCGCGCTGCGCGGCCGCACCGTCCTCGACGGCTTGATCCAGGACTGCGGCCAGTTGAGAACGTTTCGCGCCGGTTGAGTCAAACGCGCCGGTCTTGATCAGCCCTTCAAGCATGCGCTTATTAACCTTGTGCAGATCGATGCGACGACAGAAATCAAAGAAGGACTTGAAGGGGCCGGTTTCATTCCGAATCTCGATAATCGATTCGACGGCACCCTCGCCGACATTCTTGATGGCCGCCAGGCCGAAGCGGATTGCGTGATCCACCACGGTAAAGTTCTTATGGCTTTCGTTGACGTCGGGTGGCAGGACCTTGATGTTGAGGTCACGGCATTCCGTGAAGTAGCCGACGATTTTGTCGGCGTTGCCCATGTCAGTGGTCATCAGGGCGACCATGAACTCAGTCGGGTAGTGCGCTTTCAAATAGCCCGTCTGGTAGCAGACGACGGCATAGGCCGCGGCGTGCGACTTGTTGAACCCGTAGCCTGCAAACTTCTGGATCAGTTCGTACAGCTTTTCCGCTTTCCTGTCGGGAATCTTATTCGTCTTGGCGCCGGCCAGGAACTGCGCGCGCAGCTTCTCCATCTCCTCCGGCTTCTTCTTGCCCATCGCACGGCGGAGAATGTCGGCTTGGCCGAGCGAAAATCCCGCCACCTTGTTGGCAATCGCCATCACCTGTTCCTGATAGACGATGACCCCGTAGGTGTCCTTTAGAATCGGTTCGAGTTCAGGCACTTCGTACGCGATCGGAATCTTGCCCTGCTTGCGTTTGATGAAGTCGGGGATCAGATCCATCGGGCCAGGGCGATAGAGTGCAATGATAGCGATGATGTCCTCGAAGCGATCCGGTTTCAGGCCGGTCAGGAGATCGCGCATTCCTGAGCTTTCCAATTGGAAGAGGCCGATCGTTTTTCCTGATGAGAGGAGGGCAAAGGTCTTGGGGTCGTCGAACGGAACCTGCTCCATGACCAACGGTGGATCGCCGGAATGCCTCTCATTGATCAGATTCTCCGCGCGTTTGATCATCGTGAGGGTTTTGAGACCCAGGAAATCGAATTTGACGAGCCCGATTTTTTCGACGTCTCCCATAGAATATTGAGTGACGATTTCGTCGTTGGCTCCTTTATAGAGCGGCACGTGGTCCGTGAGCGGCCCTTCCGAAATCACCACACCGGCGGCGTGAGTTGAGGCGTGCCGGGCCAGTCCTTCGAGGGAGCGGGCGATCCCCATCAGTTCTTTTACCCGCGGATCGCTCTCGACGAGATCTCGCAGTTTCGGCTCTTGGTCAAGTGCCTGCTGGAGTGTGATGTTGAGCTGATTCGGCACGAGCTTAGCGACGCGATCGACTTCGGCATAGGGAATTTCCAGCACACGGCCCACGTCCCGGATCGCGGCCCTCGCCCCGAGCGTCCCGAACGTAATGATTTGGGCTACGTGGTCCTTGCCGTACTTGTCGACCACGTAGTTAATGACCTCGCCCCGGCGTTCCATGCAGAAGTCCATGTCGATATCGGGGAGTGATACGCGCTCGGGATTCAGGAACCGTTCGAACAATAGTGTGTAGACGAGGGGATCGAGGTCCGTGATGCGGAGCGCATAGGCGACCAGACTCCCGGCCGCGGAGCCTCGCCCCGGTCCGACCGGAATGCTGCGCGAGCGGGCAAACTTGATAATGTCCCACACGATGAGGAAATAGCCGGCAAACCCCATCGAACAGATGATCGTCAGTTCTTCACGCAGGCGAAGCGCATAGGTGGCCGGCAGGATCTGGCTGGATCTTTCTTGTAGTCTGGCCGACAATCCCTCCAGCGCCAGGTGCTCTAGATAGGTTTCCCGCGTGAAACCTTCGGGAACTTTGTATTGCGGAAGATGCGTCTTGTTCAGCGCCAGTTGGAGGTCGCAGGTGTCCGCAATCCGGCAGGTATTGGCGACGGCATTGGGGAACTCGATAAAGGCGGCCGAGACTTCTTCCGTCGATTTTACATACAGCTGATCCGTATCGAACTTCATGCGATTCGGGTCGCTGATCGTCTTGCCTGTTTGCAGGCAGAGCATCAGTTCGTGCGGGCGAAAATCTTCTTTCTTGAGATAGTGGCAGTCGTTGGTTCCGGCCAGAGGGATGTCCATTTTCTTGGCGATCTCGAGCAAGCCGCTATTCGCGACTCGCTGGTGGTTCAACCCGTTCGCCTGCACCTCAAGGTAGAACTGTTCCTTCCCGAAGATTTCCTGAAACTCTCCAGCCACAGCCATGGCGCCATCCATGTCCTTCTGGCCGATGAGGTATGGGATCTCGCCGCTCAAGCAGCCTGAGAGGGCAATGAGACCCTCATGATGCTCTTTCAAAAGTTCTTTATCCATCCGTGGTTTATAATAGAATCCTTCAAGGTACGCTTTACTGACAAGACTGATCAGATTCTGATAACCAGTCAGATTTCGAGCCAGGAGGATCAGGTGATAGTAGTCGTTGTGGGCGAGGCCACTGTCTTTGGCAGCAAAGCGACTGCCTGGTGCCATGTAGGCTTCGCATCCGATGATAGGTTTGATACCGGCAGCTTTGGCTTTCCGGTAGAACTCGATGGCTCCGAACATGTTGCCATGGTCGGTCATCGCCACAGCCGGCTGATTAAACGATTTAATCTGCTGGACGAGCGGCTCGATTTGATTCGCGCCGTCTAAGAGACTGAACTGGGTATGAAGGTGGAGATGCACGAAGGACGAAGCCATGGCGGGATTCTAGGAGGCCAGGGAAGGCGAAGTCAAACGCATAAAGGAAGCAATCGCCCGCATTCGCCATGACGGTTCGTCGCAAACTGGCGGAGTAGCGCGCGATCAGCGGGAGGAGCCGACTTGCGTGACGTGTGAGCCCTGTCCCTGCCTGTCGAGCTTTTCCCGTCAGTCTCGCCCGTTCCGCTTGAACCAGGCATTCGCGATCGCAGCAGAAGTGTTCACGAATGATGCAGGCTAAGGACGGCACGGATACACGTCTTCCCAGTGTCCCTATGACAAGAGCTAACAGCTCTTAACCCCGCTTCGTGGCTAGCGTGATCCGGTCGTCTATGCTATAGACCGCATCAGGTGCGTCGAACAATCTCGAGAGAATAGCAAGATGCCGACTTCCATTGAGTTGATCTTCATCGTTTTCTCTACCCTTGTCATTGTGAGCATTTTGACGATCAAGCTCTCGAATCGGTTTGGCATCCCCTCACTGGTCTTGTTCCTCGCCATCGGCATGTTGGCGGGGTCCGACGGTCTCGGCGGCATCTATTTCGACAATCCGTCTCTGGTGCAGTCGCTGGGTATCATTGCGCTCGTCTTGATTCTGTTTGCGGGTGGATTGGACACGGAGTGGGCGGAGGTGCGTCCTATCCTGTGGCAGGGCCTGTCTCTCTCGACGATCGGGGTGCTGCTCACGGCGTTGCTGGTCGGGGTGTTTGTCTCCTGGGTCCAGGGGTTCTCATTCCTGGAGGGCCTCTTGCTCGGCGCGATTGTGTCGTCCACCGATGCCGCGGCCGTGTTCATGGTGCTACGGGCGCGGAACGCCAGGTTCCCCCGGCGATTAGTCCAATTGCTCGAATTTGAATCCGGCAGCAACGATCCGATGGCGGTCGTGTTGACGATCGCACTGATTCGACTGTTGACCGAACCTTCGACCTCCTTCGGAGAGCTTGTCTTATTCTTTGTGATGCAAATGGCCGTGGGGACGGTGATTGGCATTGCGATGGGAGAGATCATGCGACGGTGCTTCAATTGGCTCGACTTGGAGTTGGAAGGCATTTATCCGGTACTGTCGGTGGCGCTGGCGCTGCTGACTTATGGCTTGACCGCCTTCCTGCATGGGAGCGGTTTTCTTGCCGTGTACATGGCGGGGCTCGTCATGCAGCGAAGGCCGTTTACTCACCAGCAGAGTATCTTGCGTTTTCACGATGGGCTGGCCTGGCTGATGCAAGTCACCATGTTTTTGATGCTGGGGCTACAAGTATTTCCGGCACGGCTCGTGCCGATCGCCTGGGTGGGCCTTCTGATTTCCCTCTTCCTGATCTTCGTCGCCCGCCCTGCGAGTGTCCATACGGCGCTGGCTTTTTCGCCGATGTCATATAAGGAACAGACTCTTGTGGCCTGGGCGGGACTCCGTGGGGCCGTGCCGATTATCCTGGCCACGTTTCCATTATTGGCCGGGGTCAAACAGGCCGACACGATCTTCCACATGGTCTTCTTTATTGCAGTTACGTCCGTCGTCATGCAGGGGACTGCTATTCCGTGGATTACGCGAGCTTTGAAGATAGAAGCTACCCCGTCGAAAACAGTCAAGTCAGGGCTACCGCTCGATCTGCGGGAAACCGACAAACCGATACTGTAACCTGCTCCTGGTCGAGGGGCCATCCGACACTGACCGTTCTGTTGCGGCAAACGATCCGCAATCATCTGCGTCGTTCTTGGCCGAAATCATCCTCAATGCATTCCAGCGAATGCACCTCCGGTGTTTCCTGGCCTGCGGCCTTGCATCTGACCGCACCTCCTTCGCCTCGTGACGAAGGTAATGTCTGACGGGCTCCTAGCCGCTTCTGTTTGCGGCTCTTTCCAGACAGCCGCGCAAGAGGGAAAGGGGTTCGTTATTTTCCGGTAGCCCTCATAAGTCACGCCTCATGCCTGCCCCAACTCTTCATCACGCATCTTTTCGCCTGTGGTGTATTACTCTGTCTCTCGCGTCGTGTGGACTGTGATGGGCCGGTTGAATGGCCGAGAAATCGTGCAGCCGGCCTATGTGGCCGCGGCGGCCTTTTCCCATGCGGCTGCATCGGCCTTCGCGCCTCTCGTACCTGCAGCCACCGAATCCGATCGTACGCATGAAATGAGGCCTGCAACCAACCATTAGAGCTTCTTCACGTTGGCTTCATCATCGGTTCATGCTCAGGCATTACACTCAGCTCACTACGATAAGAGGTTACAGGGGACGGGACGTGAAATCGCCCTCGCGCAACTGAAAGCAACCATTCCGTCGGTCCAAGCGGCCGATGGATTCTCGCGGAAGGAGGAATGTCATGGATGACCGCCACTTGATTGATGCCATGTTGTACGGGGGAATCTTCATCTTCTGTATGATCTTGGGAATGGGCATGGAGATGGTTTTGAGGAGATGATTCCTCAATGAGATTTGCGGCGAGCGAACGCCATGCCTTCTTGTCGGAGAAGATTAGATGGATAGATCAGGAAAGAGAATCGCTGCCGGAGGAAACTGTTCCCAGAAATCCGACGGTATCCCGACTGACTCGCGCCTCAGTGACCTTCCAGTCGAGAGGTGTCATAATAGCGTGGATCAAGGGATCCGCTCCGTCGATGCC
>VBOM01000188.1 GCA_005877535.1 Nitrospirota bacterium
AGCTGCATTTTTCATCGAAGAAAACGATGACCCTGGCGCAGAAGCTGTACGAAGGGATAGAAATCGGGGCGGAAGGTCAGACCGGTCTCATTACCTACATGAGGACGGATTCTCCACGCATTTCAAACGAGGCGATGACAGAAGCGCGCAGGGTGATCCAGGAACGGTTTGGCGCTGAATACTTGCCCGACACGCCAAACTTGTACAAAACGCAGAAAGCGGCGCAAGAAGCCCACGAAGCGATTCGTCCCACCGCAGCGGCGCGCGATCCGGAGTCTATCAGACAGTACTTAGAGCCGGATATCTATAAGCTGTACCAGTTGATTTGGAATCGGTTTATCGCATCGCAGATGGTTCCTGCGATCCTCGATGTGACTCGCGTGGAGTCGAGCCCCGTCCAGACGAACAAGAAATTCCTTTTTCGATCAACCGGCACTGTGGTGAAGTTTCCAGGCCATACGATTGTCTACATGGAGGGGATCGACAAAGAGCTCTTCGCGCAGAAGCAAAAGAACGAACAGGAGGTCGAGGACGAGGCCGAGCGCCAGCTGCCTCTACTCAGCGAGGGAGAGCCGCTGCGCCTCATATCCCAGGAGGGACAGACGGTCCCCGGCGTGCTCTCGAAACAGCATTTCACCCAGCCTCCGCCTCGGTATAACGAAGCCTTGCTGATCAAGGAATTGGAAGAAAAAGGCATCGGTCGGCCATCCACCTATGCGAATATCATTTCGACGATTCAGGATCGAAAATATGCCGAAAAGGAGGACGGGCGCTTCGTTCCCACCGAAACAGGGCGGACCGTGAACGGTTTCCTGATGAAGGGATTCCCGGACTTGATCAACGTCGATTTCACCTCGCACATGGAGGAGGAGTTGGACGAAGTCGAAGAAGGCAATAAGCCGTGGGTGACGGCTGTGCGGGAGTTTTACGGACCTTTCACGACGGATCTTGAGAAAGCGAAGACGATTCCTGGTCCCAAAGATACGGTGGAGCCACCGACGGATATTCCCTGTGGAAAGTGCGGCCGAATGATGGAGATTAAATGGGGACGTAACGGGAAGTTCCTCGCCTGTCCTGCGTATAAGGATAAGCCTCCCTGCAAGAACACACAAAATTTTGAGAAGCTCGATGATGGAACCATTAAAATTGTTCCGAAGGTTGAGTTGACGACGGATGAGAAGTGCGAGAAATGCAGCAGCCCGATGGTGGTGAAGACCGGGCGGTTTGGAAAGTTCATCGCCTGCTCCGCTTATCCGGAGTGCAAGACCACCAAGCCACTCGCACTGGGTGTGAAGTGCCCTCAACCAGGCTGTGGAGGCGATCTTGTCCAGAAGCGCACGAGGAAAGGACGTTCGTTCTTTGCCTGCAGCAAGTATCCGGCGTGCGAATATGCTCTGTGGGATCGTCCGATCAACAAGGCCTGCCCAACCTGCAGCGCCCCGTTCCTCATTGAAAAAGTGAGTAAACAGGTTGGCCGCAGCGTCCAATGCCGCAGCGAAGAATGCGGCTACCGCGAAGCAGGATAAACCGATTTTCCCCCCTTCCATCCGTTCCTTCTACCTTCTCACTTTCAACGTACACGGTTGCGGAGCAGATTCTCCAATATCCTGGTTCAGTTTTCTGCAAGATTGAGAACCAATATCACCGACGAGAAGCGCGCGAGGCTCACGAGACGTGACCATAGAGTTGACGAATTATGCAGCGGTGTTGATAATTAGCACAAATAGTTCAATACACGAATGCGCCCCTTGCACGAGTGCCTGCCCACCTACTTGAGAAAGGGGAGAAACCATGAAAGCGAAAGAGGGCGTCGTCAACATCCTCAATAAGATCTTGACCGCAGATCTGACGGCAATCAATCAGTATTTTGTCCATGCCAAGATGTGTGAGAACTGGGGCTATGAACGGCTCCATCACAAAGTGCGAGAGCGGAGCATCGCTGAGATGAAAGACGCCGAGGAACTCATCGGCCACATCCTCTATCTGGATGGTGTGCCGAACGTGCAACGTATGAATAGTGTGCAGGTGCGAGAAACTGGTCTTGAGCAGTTGAAGCTGGATTGAAAATACGAACTGGAAATGCTGGCCTTGTTAAGCGATGGCGTGGTGCATTGTACGAAGGTGACCGACTTCACCACGCGGCATATGCTGGAGGATATGGCGAAAGACGTGGACCAACACATCGATTGGATCGAGACGCAACTGGAAACGATCAAGCAGGTGGGGATCGAGAACTACCTGGCGGAACAGATCAAGAAAGAGTCGTAAGGCGTCCCCACCGCGTATCCCAAACTCGTCCCGTCCGCGTTTATCTTCGGAAAGTAAAGCAGGGAACCTCTGAAGGAAGAGAAGGCCCCCGCCCGCGAAGTGGGAGAGCCCCTCACTCCGTTGCCGGTGTATCGGGCACCGGCAGGTTGCTCCTGCTTCGGTTGATCTCCCCTATTGGTAATCCTCGTTCAACGATTTGAGGAACGCCACAAGGGGTGCGATGTCTCCGGGAAGCAGGGCAATACCTCGCAACGCGTTGACGCCATTAAGAAGCGTTCCTGCCCGTTCCGCGCTCGATGAACCAAGATAGAACCCGACAGCATCTTCTAATGTGTCGAACTGGCCATTGTGCATGTAGGGCTTAGAGTGGCTCAAATCGCGAAGGCCAGGGGTTTTGAATCTCGCGATCGCTTCGTTCAGTAAATCACTGTCGTTGACAGTAGAGCAGGCAACAGGAAGGTGTTCTTCACACAGAATGGCTCGGATCTTCGCTTGTGGGTTCGACATGTCTGGATTCAGAAAGATACTCCAGACCGCTAAATCGGTCAGCGTAGTTCCCGCCGTGGGAATGGACCGGAACCGTTCGCTTGCCCCTGGATGTAACTCCGTTGCGGGGAGGTCGTTGGCTGTTCGTGTGGCCAGCGTCGGAATTGAGGGGACGAACAACGCGAACGATCCTGCCGCATGGCCTGTTCCTACGGCTGGGTCGTCAAACTCGCGTTGCGCGACACCGGTATTGTGTAGTTTGAAGTCCGTGAAATTGGGGGGCGGCGTGGCAGGCGAGGCAATTCCCAATTTGACCCGCGGCCAACTCTGGTCCCGGGGGAGGAATTGCAGACGGTCCTGCAAGAAATATCTTGAGACCCGCCAGTTCCTGGGCTCCGAATTGGAAGGGTTGGGTGTGGAATGTAAATCGTCGGCTTGGGAGAGTTGGGTCTGGTATTACAAATTTCTAAGCGGCAAGCCCATTCACGAGTGCCAGGAGGCGTCGGCTGTAGTCGAGCTGAGTTTCTCCATTGTCCGGCTGCTGAGGCAGACCATTGATTTCCAGGAAGATGTCGAATGGAGAGCGGATTGGCGCTCCACTGTCGTCCGTTTGCGAAAAGAGGAGACCGTTGACGTATGCGGCGACCACTTTCACGACTGCATCAAATATCTCTTGGTCAGTCCCTGATCCGATAAAGGCACGAAATTCAGGCGGCCGACGGAGTTCGTCTGGAATGGCAGGATTGCTTCCCGTAAAGAGTATGCGGTAGGAAAAAGCACCGGATTGATCTGTTAAGTTGAATGAGCCATCGTCGCCTCGGACCACTCGTGCGAGATGGGCAACGGCCTGCGCCCGTTCACCTGGGAGCCATCCGAAGTTCCTCTCTGTGAAAGTGGCCGCGACCAAATCCTCCGTTGAGTTGAACTCCGTATCGAGATGGAAGAGGACTCCACCTGGTCGAGCCACCGTAGAATTGACGAGCGCAGGTGAATTACGTGGTGTGTGAGTCTTACCGTCGGCCCTCGCTGGAATCGGACTCTGGCGAGCGAAGTCGGCGTACGTCCGCATTCCGCCTCCTGGTGCCGTCAATACATCATCGACGAAGTGACAAGATCGGCAATTCATGGACATGCCTTTGAAGGGACTTGGATCGATAGGTACGCCCACTACCGTTGTTTCCACCGTATCGACGACGGGATCTCCGGCATTCGGATCGTTTATGTTGCCACCGTTGTCCAGAAAAACCTTGAACGCTTGCGCGAACCTGGTGTCAAGAAACAGTCGTTCGTCGACGGTGGCTTCGGCTCCAGGTGTTCCTGTAGCCGCGACTGAAGGGGGTACAGAACTACTGCTGCCTCCGGTTCCGCATCCCAAGAGGAGAAAAGAGATGAAGATCAGAGATGATCCCCCAACGACATGAGGAGACGCGTTGTGACGATGATTAAAAGGAAACATGGTGAAACCTCCCGTACTTCTAATGTGAATCAAAACAGTTTCTCAGCGGTGGTTCGACAAGATCTGAGTACGGAATAGATTTCTGGAACAGACGCAATGCTTCGACTAACTCCGGGTCAAATTGGGTACCGGCTGCGACTTGGATAATTCTGAGCGCGATCGTGTTTCGCACGACCCGGTTCGAGACCTCGGGGATGCGGATTGCATCGAAGGCATCGGCGATCGAGAGAATCCTGGATCCAAGGGGGATGAATCGTCCCCTGATGCCATAAGGATAGCCCGATCCGTCCCATCGTTCGTGGTGGTGGGCAATGAGGACGGTAGCCTCTCGGAGAAAGAGGAATGGCTCGAGTAGCGAGGCGCCGAGCCGAGGATGACTCTGCACGGTGACATAGGAGTCTGGATCGAGCTGGTTCACTCCGATGGTTAACTCGTGAGGAAGCATCAAGAGCCCGATGTCGTGGAGGAAGGCCGCGAGTTTCAGGTCGTGCAACTCGTCTGTCGTCAGGCCCACCGCTCGTCCGATCAACAATGAGATCGCAGCGGTGCGGCGTCCATGACCGGCCTGCCAGAGGAGCGCGCGATCGATTTCCTGCCCGACCTGGCGCACGAGTATGCTTTCGACGTCACGGCGCGATGTGAGAGGAAGTCGGAGGCAATCGATCTTCTTGAGCATGCCCTGGATCGTGATGATCCCAGGGTGAATCTGTTCCGAGATATCTGGGTGCATCGTGATTTCTCCGAAAAGCAAAGCCCAAGACCACATCGCGTGATCTTGGGCTCTGGGTGAAAAACCTCTGGCCGCAGATTATTTCGAGCGTCGGGGTGAGTCAGGTCATTCTTCTTTCCCGTGCTTTCCTGCCATCAGCGGCTGGTTCAAGATCCACATCTCATACAAGGGAATTGTCATCATAATAAGAAATCCGACTGTCATGAGGGTATCCCCCGTCAGCATGGTTAGCACGAATATGGGGGAGATGTAGCTGATGAGCCAGGGAGACAGCAGGTCCAACATCACCCCACCGAACGAAATCCAGGTCGTGAAGACCTTTAGCCCGTTGCTGGCGTTGGTAAGATAGAGGACATGCACTAAAATCATAAACACGACCGGCATCGTGAAGAGGTGAAAGTGGGTGATTTCTGCCAGTTCTCTGAACGACATCGGTTCGCCGAATGTGGCATCCGATCCCCGGTAGTGACTGGCGATGCCTTGTGGCGAGAGTCCCGTCATGCTGTGGGCCCAGAAAAATGAAAAGGTGAAGCCAGCCAGCATCAAAAGGAGAAAGAAACTGTAGACGAGCCGGATGTGCCGATCTGAGTCGCGGAGACGGAAACGGGTGTTGAAGTTGCGCATGGTTAAGAATATTGCCTGCCCCTGTTAGTTTCCAAAGATCGCGCCGAAGATCCCCTGTTCAGACTTCTTTGCAGCCACGGTATCGCTGCCGAGTCCTGCCGGCTTTAAATAAAACTCATCGACGAGTACCAATCCCCGCTTAATTCCCGCGGTCATCGAGCGGACCGACATGGTTGCGCCACTGATGTTGATGATGTCTTTGTTAAGCCTAACTGGATCGGCCACCGTCTTGCCTTCATACTGCACGTTGAAGCGCTTGGTCCGCACCTCGCTGCCACGAGCTTCTCGAAACACCAACAGTTCCACGTTCAAGACGTGCCCCGTATGATCTATCCCGACCATGTACGTCATGGGTTTGTGCTTGCCGATGGTATTTTGGATCAAGGCATATCCGTCAATCTGCGCGCCAGTCTCACCGATGTATACTTCGAACAATTCTTCGGGAAATTTCCAGCCGATTCGGTCTTCTATCTGAGCCTTCCTCTCCGGCGTCAGTCGAATGAGGTCTTTCCTGATGCTTCCGGACTTGGGGAACATGAGTTTTAACGCCTCGTCCTCTGTCAAAAAGACCTCGGCGTGGGCCAGCTCCTGTTCCGTGAGATACCGTTTAAGTTCGGCGTCCCAGACTCGTTCGCCTCTGGCTGGGAGGGGAAGAACGAGAATGATGAGGAATGTTGCCAGGAGCCAGCCTAGACGATTCATGAGGCCACACAGCCTTTCTCTTTGAGCTTGTTCTGGAGTCGGTTCACGACCGTTGCCTCCGCCTCTTCAGATGGATCAATAGGCCACCATTTGGTGGCTTGTTGCGAGATCCCGCCTTTCAGGTGCCACCGTTGTCGATTTTCAAGAACACTCACTGAGGTAACGTCGTTGAGGCGTTTCACCGCGAGCGTCATGCGAACCCGCTCTTGATTGCCGAACGCATCACGTTCGAATATCCCGTAGGAGCGTTCTGTACCTTCCATCTCGACCCAGCCGGTCTCGATGAGCCCTTTGTCCTTATCCTGAACCTGTATCGGCCGACCCTTCAGGGATTCTAAGGCAGCGCTCCACACCACGTCATACGAACAGATGAAAAACTGATCGTTGCTGCCGCTTAGGGTGGCACAGCCGCTCCAAGCGAGGAGCCCTATGAGTGCAATAATTCTTGCTCGCACGTGATGTCCTGCTCCTTAGGGACTCGGCGAACTCTCTTGCGAGAGAGTTCGCCGAGCATCGGTTTAGAAATACGTCGCGGCAGAGATGACCAGCGCGGCGTCATGAATTCGTTGACTTGTGTTGGGATTAAATGCCATAGGCTGATATTGGTAACTGATCTTGAACACCGCATCTTCAATGGGCCGATAGTTGAGACCAAAGGAAACTTGCTCCAGATTGCCCCAGCCACCTGTTCCATTTGAGTCGTCCAGGTTGGTGTTAACCCGGTCGTACCGAATCACGGCGGTCAAGGTCGAGCCTGGGCCAAAGCGTCTTGGAGAGAGTTTGGCCAAGATCTCGGGCATGAAATGATAGTTGCCTTGGATGTAGTAACCATTCATGCGCTGCGGCGG
>VBOM01000481.1 GCA_005877535.1 Nitrospirota bacterium
CGGATGTGATCGGTGCCTTCGGGAGTCTGATGGCGCCGGTTGCTAATTGGGTGTTGGGCCGTCGGTTCCTTCGGGGGCTGATGGAATCGTGGGTCGGCCTGCATCGGGATCGACAGGTGCTGCGCTTTTCTCCGGAGACGTTTGCCCATTGGTGGGGGCATCGAGGGGCGGCACAGATCTCCGCCTCCGCGCCGCGGAAGGTCGCGCTCTTTGGAAGCTGCCTGGTCAATTATCAAGTGACTGATGTCGGCAAAGCGACGATTCAAGTCCTCGAAAAGAACGGTGTGCATGTCGTGATTCCCGAACAGCGTTGCTGCGGCATGCCCTCGTTCGATATCGGCGATACGGCGGCGATTGAGCAGGCTGCTTCGGCGAATGTCGCGTCGTTTTTGCCGTGGGTAGAGAAAGGCTATGAGATTGTCGTGCCGGTGCCCAGTTGCAGCTTGATGTGGAAGCGGGAATATCCCGAGATCGTCGGTGGCCCTGGGGTGCGGCGGGTGGCTGAACGGACATTCGATGTCTGTGAATATCTCATGAAGTTGAAGCGGGAAGGGGCGCTGGCCACCGACTTTCTACAGAAGCCCGGGCGAGTGGCCTACCAGGTTCCGTGCCATCTGCGGGATCAGAACATCGGATTCAAATCCAAGGAACTGATGGAGTGCGCCGGCGCGCAGGTCGAGGTCATTGAAAAATGTTCCGGCCACGACGGCTCCTGGTCCGCCAAGACGGAATTTTTCCCCCTCTCGATGCTGATCGCGCAGAAGGCCGTTCGAATCATCGAACAGGCTACGGCAGATCTCGTGGCTTCCGATTGCCCACTGGCGGGATTGCAGCTGGATCAAGCCGGCGCCATGGCCCATGCCGGCGGGAGGGCGACGAAGCATCCGATTCAAATCGTGCGCGATGCCTACGGGTTGCGGTCATGAACCTGTTGACTCCCCAAGACCTCGTACCCGCGGCAGAGTATGAACAGCAACGGGAGCAGTTTCGTTCGCAGATCATTGCGCTTAAGCAGCGGCGCCGGATTTCCGTTGGACCGCTCATCACGCTCGTCTTCGAAAATCGTGAGACGTTGCGGTTTCAAACCCAGGAAATGGTCCGGGTCGAGCACATCCTCGATCCCTACAAAGTCCAGGAAGAATTGGACGTCTATAATGCCCTCATGCCGGGGTCCGGTGAGTTGAGCGCCACGTTGCTGATTGAGCTTACGGAGGAGGACCGGATGAAAGAGTGGCTGGACGTGTTCATGGGACTCGATCATGGAGAAACCGTCGCGATTCGCGCCGGAACCGAGCAGGCCTTCGGGCTGTTCGAAGGCGGCCACAGTCATGAAACCAAGATCAGCGCGGTGCATTTCGTCCGATTCCGGCCGACCGCGTCGATGGCCGCTGCATTCGCCGACTTGCGCCAACCAGTTATGCTGACGGTGCACCATCACGAGTACCACGCCGAGGCGTCTGTTCACGGGAGCATGCGGGAAGAGTGGCTCTCTGACCTCGGCGCGTAAGCGCCGAGGCAAATGTTGAATGTTTACTGTTGAATGTATAAATGTATAATTGAAGTGCAGGGAGAATAAAGGCAACGGACGTTCCGTACATTCAACATTGAACATTCAAAATTAAACAGTATGTCTACCGTCTTACTGACGAAACGTATCGAGTTTGCGGCGGCGCATCGCTATATTAAGGCTGAATGGGATGAGGCCAAGAACCGTGCAGTGTTCGGCCCCTGCTACAACCCGCCGGCGCACGGACATAACTACATGGTCGAGGTGACGGTCTCAGGCGAGGTGGATCCGAAGACCGGCATGGTCGTAAATCTCTTCGATTTGAAGCGCATCTTGCTCAATGTGCTCGAAGAATTTGACCATAAGAATTTGAACCTGGATATGCCCTACTTCGAAGGCCGGATTCCCACGTCGGAAAACCTTGCACGCGTCCTCTGGACCAAGCTGGATAGGCAAAAAGCCATCGGCACGCTCCACGCGATTCGGTTGTATGAGGATGAAGATCTGTAGGCTGATGTGACGGCGGCGGCCGGGCTCGACGTCGCCAGCGTCACGCGCCGATATTCGTTCACGGCATCGGGAAGACTAGCGAACGTTCGGCTCGTTCAATCTCGGGACCTGTCCTTCGATTACGCAGGCTGACGCTCTCGCCTGTTCTATGAATACACGGCTGATCTATGCGCTGCTGATGGTGTGCCTCTCGTGGACGGGGGTGGCTTGGTCTGCCGAGGAAGGGGAGGCGATCGAGAGGACTATCAAGGAAGCAGCCATGGCAGCCGCAACCTTCTCTGAAACCAGAGACAAACAAGCCCTGTTGAAGCTGTACACCAAGGACTATGTCGGTATTCAGGATGGCGAGACGGAGACGAGGGATTCCATCGAGAAGTGGCTGTCGGACTATGAATCTGAGCTCAACAAGGGAAGCACCTTGCGCTTTATCGGCGCCGTGTCGAACCTGCAAGTTCGGATGCCGGGCCCAACGGCTTGGGCTACCTATGACTATGTGTTTCAGGCGATCAGGAAAGGCGAACTCGAAGCGCAGGACTCCGGGCAATGCACCACGCTTCTGCGCAAGGAAGGCTCAACCTGGCTCATTCAGCATGAGCACTGTTCCAAGACGCGATCGATGAAATAGCCCCTGCCTCTGAGCCGGTGGCCTGTAGCTCCTCGCTCCCGTGCCCCCGGAGTGACCCTCACAGGCTCGGTCGGGCGGCAACCTTCGGGAATTCTTACGCGGACTCAGTCAGTTCCCGCTTTCCTCCCCGGCCTAGCCTCGGCAGGTGCCCGCTCCTCCCAGCAACGTCCGTTCAAGGCCATAGGCCATCCGCTCCGGCTAGCACTTGCTAGACTTTTCTATTTGTTTCCCAGTATCGTTTCCATCCAAATGGCACGAACACATCTGTGGCATATCATTCTGAGTAAATGGTTCCCTGCCGACGACCCAATCGGTGTTCTAGTGGCTAGACTTTGTATCCTGAGAGAAGACTACCGTCTTGAGTTGGAAGGTCTCATTAAAAAGGACTTTAATCCCTTTGATCGTACTTCGGCCCCTTCTGCCCCTGATTCGTTAGATGGAAACTCGCCGAGTTGGAGAAGAATATACTTCTTCAGGAGTTCACTGAGAACATTGAACGAAATTCGTAATGCAGTTGAGAGGTTATTCGTTGATGGGGCACATAAAGCCGCACTAGCCCAAGAGACATTGGAGCTGCGTCAGGCTTTCGAATCTCTCCGAGATGAAATTAAGGACCAATCTGCATCGATCAAGGATTTGCGTGATCGGATTGGTGGGCATGTACTACATGACGGTGTTGGCAATGCACTGAGAGGCATGGACTATGGACGCAACGCTCTCATCGAGATGGGAGAAACTGTAGCCGAGACTCATTACCGATTTGCAGGAGATATTGCCCTGGCAACCCTGTTTCCTGGAAAGTCCGAGGAAACTTTGCTCGTAGAAGTTCAAGAGCTTTTCGACAAGACCGCTAAGCTTGTTTTTATTGTCGGTTCAATAGACAGGATTTTTGATGCCTATGTTAGAGGAAGAGAGTTACTAAAGAGCACATCAAGCTAACCCAATAGGGTCCGCTCATCATTCTTTAGCGGGCAGCCTGGTTGAGCCTCACAGTGCGCGCGTCGAACGAGCACAGCTCTATCGTGCGCGTTCCGCGAGCACAGAGGACAACCGGGCTGCCCGGCGGCGGTCTCTTCCAGGATCGGGTCGTAGGTCTTGCAGGGTTCGCAGGTGGCCAGGCCGTAGGCGACGATCGACGCGGGCGCGTCGGTGAACTCCTTGTAATTTTCGTCTCTGACGTCTTCGACGATCCCGGACATTTTTGTCGTCCCAAGTCCTCACGTCAAAAGTCCGAAAGTCAGAAGGTTCCACGTGGAGACTTCCGACTTTCGGACTTTATGACTGAAATTAACTGAGCTTTGCGAGGGCCGCGAGGATGTCCTTGTCATCCCGCGCGACCTTGATTTCTTGCACCTTCGCGTAGGCGACCTTGCCGCTCTTGTCCACGATGACGGTCGCACGTTTCGAGCAGTTCAATGGCTCGAAGTACAGACCGTAGCCCTTTGCCGTGGTCCGATGCACGTCCGACAACAGCCGATGCTTGAGGTCCATGGAATCAGCCCAAGCCTTGTGCGAGAAAAAGCTGTCGCAGCTGATACCGAAGAGTTCCGCGTTTGCCGATTGAAACTTGGGGAAGTCGTCGGTCAAACACTTGTTCTCGCCTTGACAGACGGGGCTCCAGTCCAGCGGATAGAAACAGAGTACCACGTTCTTCTTGCCACGATAGTCGCTCAGCTTCACGTCCTTCTGGTCCTGATCCTTTAAGTTAAAATCCGGTGCCTTATCGCCCACCTTGATTTCTGCTGCTACGTCGCTCATCTGCATGCCTCCTTTCATTGGGTTTATAGTCCGGGCTCGACACAGTCGTCTGTAATTTTGTACCGTGCCACTCGGAACCTTGTCAACAGTCCTGAAGGCCTAGCAGGATAGTGAAGAAGTCCGCCAGCGGAAGAAGGCTGTTATTTGGTTTATTTGGTTTGTCTCGTTTATTTGGTTTTTTTATTGAACGAAACTAATTAGATGAACCAAATCAACCAGATTAACCGAACAAACCAGATCAACCAGATGGTAACG
>VBOM01000482.1 GCA_005877535.1 Nitrospirota bacterium
GACCTGGAAGACTGGCTGAAGGCAGAGGAACTGGTCCGCAAAGAGATGAATGATAGCCGTAAATGAATGAGCTCCCGTCTCCCTAGCCAAGCCGTTTCGCTCACTGGTCCAGCGGACTGCCTTCGGCAGCCGCTGAGCTTGAGCGCTGGCGGACATCTGGCACAATCATCAGGACCAACACGACATGAAGTAAATGCATGAACTGGTATCTCGAAGTTTTGAAGAAGTATGCATGGTTTGACGGGAGGGCTGGGAAGAAAGAGTATTGGTATTTCAGCCTGTTCAGCTTCATCATCATCGTTGTGCTGTCAGTCATCGACATGATGACCGGCACGTTCAACGTCACTGTTGGCTTAGGTCTGTTGAGTGGCATCTACACGCTGGCCTTCTTGATTCCAGGCATAGCCGTGTCGGTGCGGCGGCTTCATGACACGGATCGCAGCGGTTGGTGGTTACTTATCAACGCGATTCCACTCATCGGCGTCATTGTCTTTCTTGTCTTTACGGCGCAAAACGGCACGCCCGGCGACAATCAATATGGTTCGAACCCAAAAGGAGGTACGGAATGACACCCGTGCTGATCACTTGCTCCCGTAACAGAGGGGGGATGGGCAACCTGGTCGTCCTCCTGCTCGCGGAACAGAGAAGGGGATGGAGCCTGTTGATCTCCTGTGCTCGCGCAACGCGCGGTCGCGGACTCCCCTCGTTGGACGCGCGCAGTGGGAGATCAATCAGCCCCCATCCCTGAAGAGAGAACGAGCAAGCTTGGAAGGATCATCTGTAACCTCGTTCGACGTGCATAGCTGGAAATCCACCAGGCCCCTCCGTTTGGCTCGTTTCGCTCGTTTCGCTCGTTTCGCATGTCTCGCACGTCTCGTGTCAAAGAAACTATGGTGGCTCGCACCGCTCTTTTCCTACTGCCTACCCCTGGTCGGAAAAACAGCGCAAGCGGGTCAATGCCCGGATGCATCAAAACCGTGTCTGAGCAGCTGCGAAAAGACTCCCGGTACATTTTCCTTTTTCCATCGGGCACAGCCTTATCACCAACGGTAAGTGACCGTGCTTGTTAGTCACCAGTGACAGGTGGAGTAGCCCGCCTCCATCACTGCATGGTCAACCAGGCTCAAAGTACGCCTCGCCGACACCTTCACACTGAGCTAGACACAAATCCTCCAAAGGGACTAGAGTAATTTACGTCCTTCTTGCATACGTAACAAGTCTACGGTTTTCTTGTTCTCTAGTTACCACCCGATGAAGGAGTATGCCATGAGAGTCCCACGGCTGATCGGCATGATCCTGATAATGGTGAGTTGTTTCACCGTGCTGGCCTGCGTGAAGGCGCCGAGAGACAAGAAGATCGAGTTTGTGTATCTCGCGCTCGGCGCCAGCGATGCCGCAGGGGTGGGCGCCCTCCCCTTAACAGAGGGCTATGTCTACCTCATTAAGCGTGAACTCGACCAGCGCGTGCCTGGCGTGGCCTTGATCAATCTTGGAGTGCCCGGGGCTCGGATTGATCTCATCAAAGAGCAGGTCAGGATTGCCCTGCAAGTCGGCACGAAAGCCAATCTTGTCACCCTCTGGACCGGTGCCAATGACTTGGTGCACGGCGATGATCCCAAGACCTTTCAGGAGAACCTGTCTGGTCTTCGACCTGGATGGCTTTCACCCTAATGATGCCGGCCATCGCGAAATTGCCCGACTCTTTTTGGAGGAGATACGGCTGAAACTTGGACTGAAGTAGGTCGGAAGTGGTGTAGGGCCCTTACGATCCTCTCCCGAATTAATCGCGTGTCGAGGTAGCTCAGCTGACTCGTGACATGGTAGACGACCCCGGGGAATTCGATCAGCAGCGGACGGGCCATGAGGCGGGCGTGTATTTCTCACGATGTGCGATTGCAAGACCTGCCCCCCTCTCTTCTCGTTCACGTTGAATATCGGACGAGTACGACCGCACTGCATGGGCAAGCTGACCGGGCACCGTGACTTTCCCAGGCAAGTGCATTGTTCCAGAGTGACCGGACAAAAAGTCAGCTGCGGGAATTGAAGTAAGCGTCCCAGGGTTGACCTCATACCACTCGCCATGCTGCAAGAGCAGCGTGGTGACTTTGTCGAAATTGATCATTTCAGCCATTGCTCACCTCCATACCGTAGGACTCAAGGGGTTCGTCACGCTGTTGGGCGAGAAGGGATTCCCCCGCCGAACGGATTCACATTAATCATGGCGAGCCTCCGAAGCGCGTGGCATCGTGTGAGCGAAGCCTACTCCCCGCGGAGCTCAGCACAAGCGGGAGGAAAGGGGAAGGAGCGGTCAGATGCCCTTCTTGCTCGCAGAACGCGGAGGGGATGGAGACTGATGATCTTCTGTGCTCGCGCAACGCGCGGTCGCGGACTCCCCTCGTTC
>VBOM01000189.1 GCA_005877535.1 Nitrospirota bacterium
ACTGGTCTACGTGTCTGTGACAAGAAAAGAAGCCTTCGCAGGATGCTCAAAAAGGCGATCTTCTCACCCGCCCAACCCTGGCGCGCCAAGACGCGCCTTGTCCCAAGCAAGGCCGCAGCGAGCGAAGAGGCAAGGCGTACCTTTGTGGTACGTTGAGCCTCTGAGCGAAGCGAGAACGATGCTGGCGGACTTTTGGGGGATCCTGCAGATCTTCCGTTGCAGTCCGTCACCTACATCGGGTATGTAACAATTCCCCCATGCCGATCGAAAACAACTTTCAACATGACGAGATGTCACGAAAGAATCCCGGCGAGCGGATCACCGTTCGTGAGGTCACCCCGACCGCCCCATCAGAGTCGTCCTCCGGACAGGACGCGATGGCCGCCCTCGGCAAGCGCCTCTCACACACTGGTGTCCGCGTGATCGTCTTGCTGCACGGCTCCATCATGGGGACCGACGTCTTTGGGGTACAGCGGTTGGATGAGTTAGGCTGGCTCAAACGTGGCTACTCGCGCGGCGTGGCAGGCCTCGATGCCTTATTGGCCCTGATGCGGGAAGGCAGTAATGGCATTGCACCCCTGCCTGGCGGGTTGAAGCCACCGCTCGCGAATGATGACGCCACCAAGAGGTTGCTGGATGAGCAGATCGGGGATGCCGGCAATTTCACACACACCTATCTGGAACTGATGAGACAGTCGCTCAACCGAGGTCTGGATCGTCCGATCCATTGCGTCCGCGAACTCTGGTCCTGTGAACACCATCACCTGGGTCGTGCCATGGCTGCTGTCTCGATGCTCGGACGTCTTCGCGACTGGACTGAAACCCACAAGCTGGGCCAAGGAGATCGGATCCTCGTGCAGGCTCATGGGCAGGCAGGGTTAGCCCTCGCCCTCGTCTCGAACCTTTTATGTGTGGCCTCAAGCAGCAGTCAAACATGGCTACTCGGCCTCTTGTCTGTTTTTGCCTCGCAGGTCAATCGACCAGACGTCACCTCGACGATCCAACGTATTGCTCCACTGCTGTCGAATGGCACCCTCCTCAATGGAGCGACGCTGGACGTCGTCACGTTTGGCATGCCAGTACGCTATGGATGGGATCCGTCCGGATTAGGCAAGCTGCTACACATCGTGAACCATCGAAATCTTCGGACCGATGGAAAGACCTGGCTTTCGAAGATGGAGTTGCCCCAGATCACGATGGAAATGCCGATCGCGTGGGGGGGGGATTATGTACAGGAACTGGCCGTGGCCGGCAGCGATGCTGTGCCGATGACCGAGGTGGCAAAAACCGCCAACAAAGCGATCTGGGAACTCGTGGAGCCGTTTGATGGATTCGAACGATGGCTCGAATGTGCCCGCCGTGCCGTCCGTATCCCGAGTGAGGGGTTGGGGATTCTCGCCGACTATAAAGATTCAACCGGGTCAACCAACGTGCGCGACCACTACTACGGCCACGCGGCCTATACTCGCCTCAACATGATGCTCTTCAACACGACGGAAATTGTGCAAGCTCTCTACCCTGTCCCATAACGCATCACCTTCTTCGCCGCTCCCCCGTCAACCCTCACGCAGTTGCACGGCCAACGGTTCCCAGGAAAATATGCCGTCAAGGTAGGCATGGCCGTTCGGCGTGGTGGCAACGAGTTCGATGGATTCGTAAACACTGATCGTCGTGCCGCTGCCGGCTGAGGCGGAGACTTGCATCGTGAGGGCCGCGCTCGGCGCGGGTGACGCAATGTCCTGATGCGTCCGCAATTGTTTTGGCAAGGCGAGAAGATTCACGAACTGGGCTGGCGGCGCCTGACGAAACTCGCCATCATAGGTCACCCATAGGCGTGCGGCGGCAGACACATGGGCGTACCACTCGTCTCCGACCGCGTTCGTTTCAACCCAATTAAACAGGGTGTTTACCCGCGACATGATCGACACCGTCGTCGGCTCCAACGAGGGGGGAATCTGCAGCAGGGTCGTATAGCCAACGTGGACATACCCGAGCGTATCCCAGAGCGAAGGATTGGCTCCGACGCGCGCCTGGAGCGACTTATTCGGCAGCACATGCTCCACGTAGTGGGGGTTCGCGGCAAGCCGGAGATAGTGGGTGTCTTCGAGGTATTTGATCTGATCGAGCTTGCACAGGGTTTCATCCCGATCGCCGAATCCGATGGTATTCGGCGCCGAGACACTATCCGCTCCGGTAAAGATCAGTTTGCTCCAGCCGATCGGCGCAATACAGCTGGCACTCGCCGACCCGTTCAGCGTCTCCAGCACCGCCACACGGCTCTTGATGTCGCTGAAGACCGACTCCAGCCCTTCTTTCGTTCCGCGGACCCGTTCGACCAGAAGAGTCTTTTCGAGTTTCCGCTGTTCTTGGAGTTGTCGCACAAACGAGGTTGTCTGCCGATCGAGTTCCAACACTGGTGCCATCGTATCCCCCTTTTCATGTAACGCCCTCTACCCGCACATGGGACCAGGGGGAGATCAGCAAGATGGGTGCCCTCCTAAGACCGCGCAAATTGGCTCTGGGTAAGCCTGAACCGAAGGCAAGGACCGACTATGAGGACAGGTTTGAACGTGCCTGCTAGCGGGCTCCGGAAAAACTATTGTGACACCATGGACATCCGCCTGTCTGGGGCAACGGGAGAATACCGGGCAGGATGCTCAAAAAGTTCGTCCAGCAAGGCCGCAGCGAGTGAAGGGCCGAGGCGTACCCTCTGGGGCGCACGGTGCGACGAATAAGGAGCACCACGTTTGTGCGCGCCGCCGAGATGTGAGGCGGCCGGGTCCCCGTTGAGGATGCTTTCGAGCTGAGAACGCCGCTGGCGGACTTTTTCAGCATCCTGCAGTAGATTCGTTTAGCGAGGTCGCCGTCACGCCTAAAGGCATCAACAGCACTAAGGTCGCCTTCAAAAGCAGGTTGTCATAGGCCGAGACATCGTAACTCCAGGTCCCATCGAGTCCGGCCACCGCGCGCGCCCGGTCCGGCGGATAGGCCGCGTCGGCATCCGTAATGATGTAGTGAATCGTGTCGCCGGCTTGGAGCGACATGCCACGCGCGAGCAGTTCCTGTGCCGCAATCATCGACAAGGTCTGGTGGCGATAGGCCTGCGGCTCTTTTGAGAGCGATTTCGTGATGACCAGTTCCTCAACGGTGGCATGACCATCGTGGAGATAGCGCCGATAGGTACGGACGATCTCCAATGCCTGCGGAATCTGTTCACGCAACTCGACCAGCGTTCGTGCCTCACTCAGACAACGCAACACCTCCGCCTGTGCCCGCTTGACGAGGAGCGGGGCATCGCTGCGACGGATTTCGATGCCGCGGATTTTCATGACGCCATGGTCAAACAGGCCCACGAACTGATTCGGCACCGGCATGAGCGGATTGACCCGTGACGGAAGAAACCCAATCCAGTGATAGAGCCCTTCCACGCCGATCGAGAGCCTCGTCTGTTCGGTGATCGCCTGCGCGAGTCTGTCGTAGTCTGCCTTGACCGCGCCGGGTTTGACGAGCCAGAGCGAATCCACAATCGCATGCAGCATGCGATAGCCTTGCCGCTCGGCAACCTCCTTGGCCTGCAACAGCAGATCACGGCTGTAGGCTGTCACGGACTCGTGCGCTTCGATCCGACCGAACCGGGCATTCTTGTAGCCCAAATAACCGAACGAGACGACGAGCAGCCACTTGAGCGCCGTTTGCCGTTGATCGAGCACGGCCCTCGCCGCCGGCTGTGTCGCCGCGGCCATGAGCCGTTTGTACCGCACGCGCTTGTCGAGCAACGGGGCCAGCGTGCGAGGCACCAATCCCTGGCGATGGCGGCAGGTGTGATGGCCGATCTCCGGCACCCGTGCGGCCGGCTCATCGCGGCAGCACCGGCAATTGACCGTCTCGGGCGAGATGTTGAAACGCACCATAATGGAGGGATACATCGACGAGAAATCCAGCTCACCGACCTGTTCGTGATAGCCGACGATCGGCGCAAACACCAATCCGCCCTGATCGGTCTGCAGCAACTCGAGCGCGGATTTGAAGGCTTCCGGCTCCTGTTTCCGGTAGGGAATCAGCAGGCCGTCGCGACAAGCAATTTCGAGCTGCATCGAAGTAATTCCCGTCCCTGTCGTCGTGCGGGCCATCTGTTGCAAATCGACCTTCGCGACGCGGGCCTGCTCGATGAGGCCGGCCAGGCCCATTTCCGCCAGCGCAAACGAATTGTGCCGATCGAGGTGCAATCGTCCCGACAACGTCCGGGCACCAGCATGGGACAGGATGCGGCCGTACGAAAAATACGAATGGGGTTTCCTGGTGCCGACGGATCGATGGGGATCGCGATTGAGCGCGAGCGCCATTCGCAGCCGATCCGCCATGATCATGAGACGCGGCAGAAGGTAGGAATCGCCCCAGTCCGTCAAGAGAATATCGGGGTCCTGTCGCACGAGCAGCTGGTTGAGGCGCTGGACCATGTCGGCATCATCGCCTTCTAACAGACGTTCCTCCCCGTCCATCCGCACCACAAGCGAGTCACGTCCGCCATGATTCGGGTTGGACGAGGAACTGTCCGGCGACAGCTCCATGATCGTGAGCGGTGGGAAACCATAGTCCGTGTCCCAGGGCGACTCCAGCGCCTGAATCGACTGAATCCGGCCTTCGACTGTGAGGGCAGCTTCGCAATGGACGAGAGGAAAGAGCTGCCGGTCGTAAAAGTAGCGCTGCGGCAGCGACACATCCACGTGAAAGAACTGCGCGTCGGGACAGGCGCGGATCAGGTGTTGCGTGAGGGACGAGAACTGGGCGGGAGCGTGAACCGAGACTTCCAGCACCGGGGTCGGACGAAGCGCGCCGAGTTCGTATCGTTCCACCTCTCTGGTGCTGATACGACAGGAGGCACGGCGGAGTAACCGAAACAGGTGCTCGCGAATGGACGGCGGAGCCGTCAGATAACAGGTCGGAACAAAGGGATCGACGGCCCTGATGCGGCGACCGTCCTCGCCGAGAAGCCAGACGACCATGCCCTCTTCTGCCGGGTAGACATCAAGAAGCCATCCCCTGAGTCGAGTCGTGGTGCCTGCTGGTTTCAAGGGTCACCACTTTCTGTTGCAACGTGACGACGTGTTTCTGTTGTTCGATCAACATGGACAGCAGCATCACCTCGAACGGAGTCTCACGCGCGAGATAGGCGCCGGCCGACGCATGGTGGCGGGCGGCAGCGAACAACACATCGAGCGCCTGCTGATCCTCACGCCGCAATGCACGCCGGTAGCGGCTCCACGAATCGATTTCCTGCTGGACCAATTGCGTGAACGTGGCAAGCGTGCGCCCCATACTTACAACCGGTTCCAGAGCAGACGCGGAATCATCCAGCGTCTGGGCCCAGGCCCTCCCTCTTCCTGGAGCCACAGTCCATCCTCAGCCTCGTGCAGATCGATCACCCGGTGCGCCTGCGCACGGAGTGTCGCCACAAATTTGCTACGTCCACCGGATTCAGGCGGCGCGAGCGGACTCACGCATAATACTTGTATGCCATGACCAGCCATATCCTGAAGCGCCTCCGTCATGGCACGAAAGAGGCGCATCGCTTCAGGCTCCGGCACCGACTGGTCATACAACGTGTCGAGCGGACCGGCGAGAATGACGAATCGCGCATCATAGGTGCGCAACGCCAACGGGAGACAATCCGTGACCAACCGGACCATCTGATGACAGGTGAAGGCCCGTGAGACGTGAATCTGTTGCAGCACGTGAGCCGGCGCCACCCGACTCGCCCGAGCCAGCCTCCCCACCAAGAACGGGTCGAAGACATTGGCGCCGGCCAGATACAACACCGGTTCGCCTGCCAACGCCCGATCGACCGCGGCACAGAGGCCCAATCGATAGACCGATGGCGGTCCGGACAACAACACCAACCCCTTCGGCTGATTGGTCGACACCGCACTCCGCCGCAACGCCGCCAACAGATGGCGCGGCGCATGGATGACCGCGCCGCCATTTTCTGTGCGAAACGGAAACTCCATCGCCTGTTGCTGTACCAAAGCCATAGCACACCTCACGATTCGTTGAAGTGGCGGATCACGCCCGCGACAATTCCCTGAATAGAAAACTCATCCTGTGACGACACGATGATCGGCTTCATCGCTGCATTCGCCGGATGGAGTTCAATCCAACCGTCCCTGCGGTAGTACTTCTTGATCGTCGCTTCATTGTTGACCAGCGCCACCACCGTCTGCCCGTTCCGCGCGGTACCCTGCTTCCGCACCACCACCAGATCGCCGGGGAAAATGCCGTCGTCCTTCATCGACTCACCTTTCACCCGCAAGGCGAAGGTCTCCCCCCCGCGCAATAACGGCGGCAGCACCGCCACCAATTCAGCTTGCGTGATCGGTTCGATCGGTGCCCCTGCCGCCACCATCCCCAACATAGGAATCTGCACCGATCCCAACTGGTCCAACACCATCTCAACCGACAAGGGCACCTCCCACGTGCCGGCCTCGTAGCGGCTGATCGTCATGCGGCTCAGTTGCAGCACCTCCGCCAACTTCGCCTGCGTGTACCCCAACCGAACCCGCGCCTGTCTGAACTGTTTAGCCGTCATGTCACAAAATGTTACATACCATAGCCGACGCTGTCAAGTGGGTGATCTGGCACAAACGCCTATAGATGGAGGCGCCTATTAGAGAGCAAAATCACTGAAACTGTGGGCGATAGATCGAACAGCGATGGAGCATGAGATTGACCACGCCGCCTACAGGCACCTCAACGCGATACTGCTTAATATGACTTAATCTCTAGGCGATTCGCTTCTTTCTTGAGAACCGGTACTGGACACCGTTTTCTCGGTGTCAAAATCCTTGTCTAAAACCTTCCAGAAGCATGGTCGATTTCTCAAGGATTTTGACTTATCCTAGGGCCGGTCCAAAAACAAATGCTTCTGAACCTTTCCCTGTAGGCCCCCTCTGACACGAGACCATATCGTGGTCTGTTTCCCCTTAAAGCGCCGTGGTCACACGTTAGTGCACGGCATTGTTTACCCGAAGGAGCGAGATCATGCTGAAAA
>VBOM01000190.1 GCA_005877535.1 Nitrospirota bacterium
ATTGAAATTGGATGACCGACTTGATGATGCGATTCGCATCGGGCGTGCCTTCGGGCGGGAGCACGTCGGCATCTTGGAACATCGCGAGCACTGCCATCGATGCTCCAATTGGTCCAGATGGGGTGGCCACACGGCCAGGCATTTGGGCCAAGACCGGACTGCCAGCTCCCATGATCAGGCCAACGAAGAGACAACAAACAAGCATGGCGTTTGGCTCATCATGATTGGTGCACCACGTTTGAGCATGCTGTGGCAAAACGATTTCGGCGAGGTAGAATTTCGATGTCCTGCACATCTAGCGCAACAGAAGAACGCTTCTGCAGGATGATCAAAAAGGCCTGACGTTTCATCTGCCGAACTCTGGCGCGCCAAGGCACGCCTTGTCCCAAGCAGGCTGTAGCGAATGACGGCCCGAGGCGTACCTTGGGGGTAGGATGAGGATCTGAGCGATGCGAGAACGTTGCATGGGGAAAGGCGCGTCTTGGCGCGCCGGGGTCGGGCGGGTGAGAAGAGGAACTTTTTCAGCATCCTGCTAGTAGCCTCGTCAGGAGGCAGTGGGACGGGAGCGGCATAGGGAGGGATTATACAGAAGGGCAGAAGCGGGTGCCAGCGCTCGGACTGGTGTTAAGTGAACAGAGAAAATGGAACCATTTTCCTGCCTTTTTCCATTGTTTCGATTGCAACGATTCGACACGGTTCCTATAATCCACCAGCCCCGCCCTTTGCACCGGAGTCACCTATGCTCGCAAAAGTTCTGAGTGCTGCGGTAGTCGGGATCGATGCGCATCTGATCGACGTGGAAGTCGATATTGCCGGAGGGCTTCCACAATTCTCAGTCGTCGGTCTCCCTGATGCCACGGTGCGGGAGAGCCGCGACCGAGTCCGGTCCGCGCTCAAGAATACGGGCTTCCATTTCCCAGCAAAGAAAATCACCGTGAACCTCGCTCCCGCGGGAATCAAGAAGGAAGGGTCTGGCCTCGATCTGGCCATTGCCATTGGGATTCTCGTCGCGGAAGAAGTCATTCCGTCGCAGAATGTACGAGGCCGTGTCTGTGTCGGTGAACTCTCGCTGGACGGACACATTAAGGCAATTACTGGTGCCTTATCCATTGGGATTGCTTGCCGGCCCGACCATAGTCTGCTCTTGCCGGCTGAGAACAGCCAGGAAGCGGCCGTGGTGGAGGGCGTGAAAGCCTATCCGCTCCATACGCTTCCTGAAGCCGTGGCATTTCTCAACGGCACGGTTTTACTGGACCCGGCTCACACAGACCGGGACCGGTTCTTCACCACGCGTCCGGTGGAGGATGACGACTATGGTGATGTGAAGGGACAAGACCATGCGAAGCGCGCCCTGGAAATCGCCGCAGCTGGAGGCCACAATCTCTTGATGGTGGGACCGCCTGGATCAGGTAAGACCATGTTGGCCAAACGTCTCCCAACAATTCTGCCTCTTATGGAGCCGGAAGAAGCTATCGAAACGAGCCGCGTCCATAGTGTATCCGGACAGTTATCGGCCAATCATCCACTGCTGACGGTCCGTCCCTTTCGCGCTCCGCACCACAGTATTTCCGATGCTGGACTCATCGGAGGCGGAACTGTTCCCCGGCCGGGAGAAGTATCCTTGGCGCACAATGGCGTGTTGTTCCTGGACGAATCCCCAGAGTTTCGCCGTCCTGTGCTTGACGGATTGCGGCAACCATTGGAAGATGGGCATGTGACCCTGACCAGGGCCAGCGGCTCGCTCCGTTACCCCGCGCGATTCATGTTGATCGCCGCGATGAATCCCTGTCCCTGCGGATACTATGGAGATCGTACGCGTGAATGTGTCTGCACCCCGCACCAAATCCGCCGCTATCGAGCCAAATTGTCGGGACCGCTCCAGGACCGACTCGACATTCACATAGAGGTCCCGCCGGTCTCCGTGCGAGACTTGCACGATCACGGTCCTATACCGGAAAGTTCCGCCACGATTCGATCACGCGTCCTGGCGGCACGTGATCGGCAGCGCCACCGGTATCGTCAAGACGGCATTCACTCAAACGCTCAGTTGAAGCCGCGGCTCCTGAAGCGTTATTGTGTTCTGGGGATTCCGGCTCAAGAGCTCCTAGACCAAGCACTGACCAAACTCGGATTGTCTGCTCGAGCCCATGGGCGCATAGTACGTGTGGCGAGAACCATAGCCGATCTCGCGGGCTCTGATAAGATTGAGCCACCGCATGTGGCGGAAGCGATTCAATACCGCAGTCTCGACCGTCGGATGGAGTTTTGAGGATTCCCTGTGTGGTCGACCCTGAAAGTTTTTCTCTGGTGGTTCTTTGTCGGCGCCACCATGGCGCTGGCCGTGATCATGCTGCAAGGCGGCATTCGGGAAGCAATGCAAACGCAGGGGTCCGTGTGGGGACTCAAATTATTCGAGCTGCTCACGACCATCCTGGGAGGGGGACTGCTCGGCGGCTGTGTCGCATTGATACTGAATCGTATCAAGAAATCATAATGGATGATACTCACAGCGCAGTGGAATGAGACTATACATGGACATGGAAATAGGTTCGAATCTGTACCGCAACACCGACGGCATGATTGAAATCGAGGGCATCCCGCAGATTCAGGTGGCACTGAAACCGACGACGGGCGCCTTACTCGTGAACTTTGCGTTGTTTGATGCATGCGGAAAAGTGACGGCAAAACTCGTCGATAGCACCCTGATGATCAACGAACGACGCGCCTACGAAGTGAATAAAACCCCGAAGAGCCTGTTGCTCACACATCCGGCTTCGGGAACCGTCGTGTTACAGCTGGAAGTGAAATCGCCCGACGTGGTGGCCTTCACAAAAGGGGAGTTCCATACGATCAAAGGCCACGTGATCCAGGTATCTTCCGTCGAATGGAAAATCGACAAGCTGCGTGCCAGTGGCACAACGCACGATCTAAAGGGCGGATCCGTCGTCCTCGGTTGAAACCGTGCGACGCGTCCTATCCCGCGACCGCCGGTACAATGACGATATGCTGGTCTTTCAGTTCCACGGTCGCCATATCGCCATCGCGCAATTCACCCTTGACCAATAAACGCGCCATCGGCGTCTCAATTTCCTGTTGGATCAGTCGCTTTAGCGGTCTCGCCCCATAGACCGTATCGTAGCCGCGCTCACCCAGATACCGTAAGGCCGCCGGCGTAACGGACAGAGAGATTCGTCGTTCTGTCAAACGCGCTCGCAACCGCTGGAGTTGAATCTCCACGATCTTCGTGAGCTGCTCCGTCTCCAGAGCATGGAATACCACCGTCTCGTCGACCCGGTTCAAGAATTCCGGGCGGAAGTGCTCCCGCAGTTCCGCCATCACGAGGGAACAGACCTCGTCATAGGAGGCGCGCCGTTGCTGCGCCTCAAGAATCTGTGGGCTGCCGATGTTCGACGTCATGATCAAAACAGTGTTCTTGAAATCAACGGTCCGACCCTGAGAATCCGTCAAACGTCCGTCATCCAACACTTGGAGCAAAACATTGAAGACGTCGTGATGGGCTTTTTCGATCTCGTCGAATAGGATGACGGAGAATGGGCGTCGCCGGACCGCCTCAGTCAGTTGTCCACCTTCTTCGTAGCCTATATAGCCTGGCGGGGCCCCGATCAGCCGGGCGACCGTGTGTTTCTCCATGTACTCGGACATATCGATTCGAATTAGGTTGGCGTCGTCATCGAAGAGCGTCGCGGCAAGAGTTCGCGCCAACTCGGTTTTTCCGACTCCGGTCGGACCGAGAAAGAGAAACGAACCAATGGGCCGATTCGGGTCTTTGATGCCGGAGCGCGCACGGAGGACCGCATCTGCGACGGCCTGCACCGCTTCATCCTGGCCAACCACGCGCTGATGGAGCAGCTCGCCAAGTTTTAAGAGTTTTTCGGTTTCGCCTTCGACCAGCCGGGAGACGGGGATCCCCGTCCAGCGACTCACGACGGCCGCGATGTCGTCTTCATCGACCTCTTCTTTTAGTAACCGGCTTTCTCCCTGTTTCTTGCCAAGCTGTTCCTGCTCCAACGCAAGTTCCCGCTCAAGGCGAGGCAACTCTCCATATCGCAGCTCGGCCACGCGATTGAGATCGTAGGCCCGTTCCGCACGCTCCATCGCCTGTTTTACCTCTTCCATCGCTTCGCGAGTCTTGCGTAGCCGTGCCACCGAAGCTTTTTCAGAATCCCATCGCGTCTTGAGCGCCAGCAGGTCTCGTTGCTTCTCGGCTAATTCCAGATCAAGGGTCGCCAGCCGTGCCTGACTGGCCTGATCCTGTTCTTTCCGCAAGGCTTCCCGCTCGATCTCGAGCTGCATCACCTTGCGCGAGACCTCATCGAGTTCCGCCGGCAAGCTATCGATTTCGGTACGCAGGCGGGCCGCCGATTCATCGACGAGATCGATGGCTTTGTCCGGGAGAAAGCGATCGGCGATATACCGATTCGAGAGTTTCGCGGCAGCGACTAGTGCGGCGTCTTTGATGCGCACGCCATGGTGCACTTCGTAGCGCTCCTTGAGTCCGCGCAGAATTGAAATGGTGTCCTCCACCGTCGGCTGATCGACCAGGACCGTCTGGAATCGCCGTTCCAAGGCGGCATCTTTCTCAATATGTTTCCGATACTCATCCAGCGTCGTCGCGCCGATCAGATGCAATTCGCCACGGGCCAGCATGGGCTTGAGAAGATTGGCGGCATCCATTGCCCCTTCCGCCGCGCCCGCTCCCACGACCGTATGCAGCTCATCGATGAACAGCAAGACTTGTCCCTCTGCCGCCTGCACCTCTTTGAGGACCGCTTTCAAACGTTCTTCGAACTCGCCGCGAAACTTTGCACCGGCCACCAACGATCCCATGTCGAGGGTAATGAGGCGTTTCTTCTTCAGCCCTTCAGGCACATCCCCCTTGATAATGCGAATGGCGAGCCCTTCGACGATGGCGGTTTTTCCGACTCCTGGTTCGCCGATGAGCACCGGGTTGTTCTTGGTTCGTCGTGAAAGAATTTGTATGACACGACGAATTTCTTCATCGCGTCCAATGACAGGATCCAATTTCCCTTGCCCGGCCAACCGGGTCAGGTCGCGGCCATACTTCTCCAAAGACTGGTAGGTGCCTTCCGGGTCCTGGCTCGTGACACGTTGGGACCCTCGTATTTGTTGCAGCGCGCCCAAGAGCCGTTCCTTCGTCAAGCCGAGTTTCTTGAAGATACCCCCTTCTTGGACCATCGCCAGTACGACATGTTCGACGCTGAGATAGTCGTCTTTCAATGCTTGTTGTTCCTCTTCGGCTTTGGCCAGGACTTGATTGAGCCGAGAGGTGATGTGGAGCTGTCCGGGGCTTCCACCGGCGCCCTGTACTTGATGTAGCTTCGCGAGTGCTTGCTCCACTGCATGGCGAACGGAAGGCACCGATAATCCTGCCTGTTCGAGGAGAGAGGCGGCGAGACCTCCATCCTGTTCTACGAACGCAAGGAGGAGGTGCTCCACATCTATTCCCTGATGGCTCCGCCTTGTGGCATGGGAGGACGCGGTCTGGAGCGCCTCTTGTAGCTTGATCGTCATGCGGTTCATGTCCATTGGATCACTCCTCTCCGCTCGGTGTGTACTAGTGCCATTCACATAATCACAGGATGTGGGAAGTCAACCTCCCGTGAGGAGGCGAAGGCGGCTTGACCAGAGAAGTTCCCGCAGCCTATTGTCTCTCATGTCACCCATTCTGACTGAAACACTCGCGCTCTATCTGAATGCCTGCCGTAAAACTGGACAGTCCCTTGCCCGCGGCTGGATGACCATGGTGGCAGTGGTGGGATTTGGCTTCCTGCTTATGTTCGCCACCCAGATTGCATCGCCCCTCGGCATGGCCGGAGGCTTTCTACTCGGTGCGGTGAATGCGCTCCTGGTTGGCGCTACCCTGAGTCTGATCGAGCAATCGATTAGCCATTCGCGGGCACTCACTTTCCACGACATTCTTACCAGTGTCGGTCACTATTTTTGGGATGTCATCGGTATTGGGTTCATCCTATGGCTGCCGCTCATGGCTCTCGACCTGACGATGCAGACGAACCCGTTTGGGCAACTCCTATCGTACGCAGTCTTTCTGCTCCTTTTTCTCTTGCTGAACCCGGCACCGGAAATTATCTATCAAGTCCGGCATGATTCCCCGCTTGAGGTGTTCAAGACCTCGTACGAGTTCGTCCTTGAGAATTGGATTGAATGGTTTCTACCGTTTGCGGTGATCCTGATCCCCATCGTCCTCTCGCCCGTGGGGCTGCAATCGTTTCTTTCCCTCTCCAGCCGAGTGGGGAGGGGGGCAGGTTTGGATTTTTTCCAGGTCCTCGTACTGCCATTCACGATTCTGGGAGGTTGGTTGGACTACATGGGTATCCCTTCCTCGATCAGCTGGTATCTCGGGCTGCTCTTCACACCACCGCTTGCCGTCGCTATGTTGTTGTTTCGCGGCCATCTCTTTGCATCGTTACATGGAGTATCCCGACGCCAACGCCGATTTGTCTCGCCATTCAAGTAGTGATGGGTCGTGTGGCAGAAAGTGAGAGTTTTCGTCTCTCCTGAACTGAAAGCGACTGAAATATTCCCAGCCCATCGTTCTCCACAAAAAAAGGGCGATGATGAACGAGAGAGTTTGTTTGCCAGATCCCTTGAGTGACACGATGAAATAGTGTATGGAATTACCTACAGCCTCTACAAATATCTGTGCTTCTCAAGGCTGAGAAAGAGCTTCGCTCTTGCGCTTATCTATCTTCTGGCGGATCGTTCTGACCTCCCTCGTCATCATCGTGGTGATG
>VBOM01000191.1 GCA_005877535.1 Nitrospirota bacterium
CGTGAGAAGAGATGGCCTGTATTCCGAAGCGGAGGGGGTGAATTTTCCCAATGCAGGTCAGGGAGAATCCTCGCTTGAGGGCTGCCCGTTCGAGTCGCAGGCGTTGTCGTGGTGATACGGTAAAGAGCAATTCATAATCCTCTCCTCCGGTCAGCGCGAGGTCCACCGGGTCGAGCTCCCGAGAAACTGCAAAGGCGTGGCAGGCTTGCGATAACGGAAGCGCAGCCAGATCGAGGTCCGCTCCGACATGGCTTTCCCTGCAGATGTGGCGGAGGTCGCCGGAGAGTCCGTCTGAGATATCAATCGCAGAGGTCGCGAAGCGATGGGTATTGAGCCATTGGCCTTCCGCGACGCGCGCGGTTGGACGGAGGTGCCGTCCGATGAGAAATTGCCGGTGCCTAGTCGAGAGTGCAGTGGTCCACGGGTAACGTTTCGTACGGGGCGGTACTTCGTTCAAGAGTCTTAGGCCGGCCAATGCGTCGCCGATTGTGCCGGTCACATAGAGGAGGTCCCCGATTCGTGCACCGCTCCGAAACAGGGCCTGGCGGGAAGGGACCACCCCGATCAGTGCCACACTGAGAAACCATCCGCCGTTCGAAGCCGATGTATCCCCGCCGATGAGTCCTACGTAGTGCGGGCGGCAGGCGGCCATCATCCCTCGGTACAGCTGGTGAACATGGCGGCTGGTGCCGGTGCGGGGAATGGCCAAGGTGACGAGCAGATACTGCGGAGTTCCTCCCATCGCCGCGATGTCGCTGAGGTTCGATGCTGCGGCGCGGAAGCCGATATCAGCCATTGTGGCGGTTCGGAGGTCGAAGTGGACCCCCTCTGTTAAGAGGTCGGTCGTCAGCACAGTCCATTGGCCGGCCCGTGACGTGATGATGGCGGCATCGTCGCCGATTCCTTGAATCACCGAGGGAGTGTGGCGGCCATGGCGCCGGTGGATGGCTCGAATGAGTTCGAATTCGTGGATCGTGGGATGGGCCTTCGTGCGGACCGTGGAGGCCATGCTAGCAGGTTCCTGAAAAACCATTCGGAGTTATTTTGAAATCAACGACCAGCATGTCCGAAGTGATGTGGAGGCGTCCCTGCAGGATAGCCGAACGAGTCTGGAGGGGCGCGCGAGACGGTTTGGGATTCCAATCTGTACATGTCGCGCCGTTCTCGCATGTCTCGCGCTTCACGCGCCACAGCCTCTGGCGAGATTTTTCAGCATCCTGCTACTGGAGTTGTAGGGGAGGTGTTTCTGTGCTGGTTGCATGCACCGGCAGGGAGCGAGCGGCTCGCCCGGTCTTCGCACGCGTGGTGTGTTTTCTTGAGTGCGGCTGCGGCTGGTGGGGCTTGCCCGTTGGACGTGTGGATTCCGAGCCACGCCGGAGAGCCACTTTCATGACATCATCCATCGTGTCGGCAAAGACGAGGTGAATGCCCTTCAAAATGTGCCTGGGAATCTCATCGAGATCCTTCTTGTTGCGTTTCGGAAGAATCACGGTGGTGAGTTTGGCCCGTTTGGCCGCCAAAAGTTTTTCCTTCAATCCTCCGATGGGGAGCACGCGTCCCCGGAGTGTGATCTCGCCTGTCATCGCCAGGTCGCGGCGTACCGGGATTTGCGACAACGTCGATGCAATGGAGATGGCCATGGTAATGCCCGCCGACGGTCCGTCCTTCGGAATCGCTCCGGCCGGCACATGGATATGAAGATCCTGAGTGGTGAACACATCGGGATTGATGCCGAGGGTGCGCTCGCGCGACCGGACATAGCTCAACGCTGCTTGCGCGGACTCCTTCATGACGTCGCCAAGTTGGCCGGTGAGAGTCAATTGCCCCTTGCCCTTCATCGCTGTGGCCTCAATGTAGAGTACATCGCCGCCGGACTCCGTCCAGGCTAATCCCGTTGCCACGCCGACTTCGTCTATTGTCAATTCCTCTTCAGGCACGAACTTAGGGACGCCCAGATATTTGTGCAGGTTGGAGGGATTGACTGGGAACCCTACGCCTTTGCCTTCCGCCACTTTCTTTGCCACCTTCCGCATTACGTTGGCGATCTCGCGCTCGAGGTTCCTGACACCGGCTTCACGTGTATAGTTGGCGATGATTTGACGCACCGCCGGCTCGGCGATGCGGACATGCTTCTCGGTGATCCCGTGTTCGTTGAGTTGCCGAGGGATCAGGTATTTCTGGGCGATGCCTAACTTTTCTTCTTCGGTATAGCCGGGGATCCCGATGACTTCCATCCGGTCGCGCAGGGCGGGCAAAATGGGGTCGATCAGATTCGCAGTCGTAATGAACATCACTCCAGTCAGGTCGAAGGGCACGCCCAGGTAGTGGTCTGTGAACGAGTTGTTCTGTTCCGGGTCGAGCACTTCGAGCAAGGCTGCGGAGGGATCGCCGCGAAAATCCATCCCGACCTTGTCGACTTCGTCCAGCATGAAGACCGGGTTGTTGGTGCCGGCTTGTTTCATGCCTTGAATGATGCGGCCGGGCAGCGCGCCGACGTAGGTGCGTCGATGACCTCGGATCTCGGCCTCATCGCGGACGCCGCCGAGACTGATGCGGACAAATTCGCGACCGAGGGCGCGGGCGATTGACTTTCCGAGCGAAGTCTTCCCCACGCCCGGAGGGCCGACGAAACAGAGAATCGGACCTTTCATTTTGTCTTTGAGCTTCCGTACGGCGAGATACTCAAGGATCCGTTCCTTCACTTTCTCCAAATCGTAGTGGTCCTCGTTGAGCACTTTAGCGGCAGCCTTGAGGTCGAGGTTGTCCTTGGACTTCTTGGACCAGGGCAGTTCTACGATCCACTCGATATAGGTTCTGACGGTCGCAGACTCGGCGGTATCCGGGTGCATTTTCTCAAGGCGTTTGAGCTGCTTTTCGGTTTCCTTCAGCACCTTCTCTGGCATCTTCAGTTCTACGATCCGCTTGCGAAACTCAGTGATTTCCTCCGCACGTTCGTCGAGTTCGCCCAACTCTTTTTGAATAGCTTTGAGTTGTTCGCGCAGGAAGTATTCGCGTTGGGTCTTGTCCATCTCTCCTTTGGCTTGCGCTTGAATCTTCTGTTGCATGGAGAGGACTTCGATCTCCTTGCCGAGGATCTCGCTGACGTGCCGGAGGCGCTTGATCGGATCAATGACCTCTAGGACTGCCTGGGTGACGTCGACTTTGAGGCCAAGATTGGACGCCACCATGTCGGCAAGACGTCCAGGGTCTTCGAGATTCTCGATGACGATCATCACGTCCGGGATCAAGACTTTGCCGAGACTCACGATCCGTTCGATCTGTTCCTTTACCGTCCGCATGGCGGCTTCGGTTTCAAGGGCGGCACTCGCCGGCTTGTGTTCGGTGAGTTTGTCAATGCGCACGGAATAATAGGGCTCAGTCTGAATGTAGCCCGTGATCTTGGCTTTTGAGAGTCCTTGCACGAGAATTTTGATACGTTCATCCGGCAATTTCAGCATCCGCATGATGATGCCGATGGTGCCGGTGGTATGGATATCCTCCGGTGAGGGATTCTCGACGTCCAGGGCCTTTTGCGTGGACAAGAAGATCATTCGATTGCCGGCTAACGCGGCTTCAATCGCTTTGATCGACATCTCTCGCCCGACAAACAAGGGGAGGACCATATAGGGGAAGACGACAATGTCTCGGACCGGCAACAGCGGAAGCTGGTCGGGGATTTCGACGTTCTGGGGTGGCTGTAAGTCTTGTTCGGTCGTGTCGTTCATCGGTGTGGTTTCACTGTTGTGCTTAGTGGTGAATGAGCTATGAGGCTGTGCCTTCGTTGAGTGTCGTGTCTCGCAGGATGCTGAAAAAGTCCGCCAGCAGCGTTCTCGCTTCGCTTAGAGGCTCAACGTACCGAAGCGTACGCCTCGCCTCTTCGCTCGCTGCGGCCTTGCTGGGCAGCCTTTTTGAGCATCCTGTGTGATGTGTTCCTGGTGTCCTTAAACGTACAATCCAATGAAGTTCTGGCGTGCACACAGAGTCTCCCGCAGCCTGCTAGGCTTTTCGTGATCGTGTCGGGCGGCGTTCTCCGGAAGGCCGCATCCGATTCTGAAGATAGTCGCTGAAGTCTGGTCCCAGGGAGGGGTTCTTGAGTGCGAATTCGACGGTCGCAATGAGAAATCCTAACTTGTCCCCGGCATCATAGCGCTGTCCCTGGATCTCCAGCGCATACATCGGGGACTTCTTTGCCAACTCCCGAAGTGCGTCGGTCAATTGGATCTCGCCATTTTTACCAGGTTGGGTCTTTCGCAGGATGGAGAAAATCTCCGGCGGCAGCACGTAGCGACCGATGACCGCCAGATTGGACGGGGCTTCGGTCGGTGCCGGTTTCTCAATGAGCCCCTCGACTCGATGCAATCCCGCTGCAATGGGTCGAGACGCCACGATCCCATAACGGTTGACTTCATGGTGGGGCACTTCCTGTACACCGAGGACCGCACCGTGTCGTTTCTTGTAGGCATGAATGAGTTGGGCGAGGCCAGGGACCGGGGCATCGATGATTTCGTCGCCGAGAATGACCGCAAAGGGTTCGTCACCGATCAGCCGTTGGGCGCAGAGGACTGCATGGCCGAGTCCGAGGGCCTCCGACTGACGGACGTAACAGAAATTTGCGAGCGTGGAGATGTGCCGCATCTGGTTCAAGAGTTGCGCTTTGCCGCTGCCCTTGAGATTTTCTTCTAACTCGACGGACCGGTCGAAATGGTCCTCGATCGCGCGTTTACCCCGGCCGGTGATGATGATAATGTCCTCGATGCCTGAGGCGACCGCTTCTTCCACGGCATATTGGATCAGTGGTTTGTCGACAAGCGGCAACATTTCTTTGGGAGAGGCTTTCGTCGCGGGAAGGAAGCGAGTGCCAAGGCCAGCGGCGGGCATCACGGCTTTGCGCACTTCGAAGCGTGACATGATTCGATACTATGTGATGGGGTAGGCGATGTCAAGGAATGCCGGAGCATAGAAGTGGCCTGAGACGATCGCGCAACCGAGCCGCAGTCCACATGATTCATGATGATTCATGACGTGTCTGCTGCATCGGGTGAGACGGGCAAGAGGCTGGAGGTGAGAGGAAAAAATCGTCAAAGATCCTCATTCTTCTTGTCTCTCTCCGCGGGTCCCTTGCCAGGTTTCTATGCCGGTTTGCGAGGACCCTGCGCGAATAATAATGTGAGCTGTCAGCTTTACATTCAAATACTTGCCTAATATAATTCAGCGGTTTTACACGCATGTTGCCGTGAGGGATACGTTTGCGCTTACCACTCGGACCTCTCAGATCAAGAACTTCCTCTGCCGCCATGATCACACGCGCCCGGGATGCGTCGTGGGTGATGGGGCTAGAAGAGCAGGGTGTGCGTTCACGGCGAAACTCAGGGTGACCCATGATGCCGGTATTATCCCACTCTGCTTCTAACGGAACTCAGATCCGGTGAGGGAAACTTGCTCTTCAGCCGCGCCTCGTTGGCTCTTCGTCATGGTCCTCGTCACACTGGCTGGCTGGGTGTTGCCGATGCATGCAGCCGCTGCGGAGCAGGCCGCGGTCAAAGTGACGGCGATAGAGATTCGAGGGAACAAGCGGATCGAATTGCCAGCGATTGCTGGCCGATTGACGTTGAAGCCCGGCGATCCTTACACCCCTGAGAATGTCCGTGGACAAATCAAAATCCTCTACGAAACCGGGTTCTTTGAAGACGTGCAGGTGGAGACAGAATCGGGGAGGGACGGGGTCGCCCTGGCCTTTCTGGTCCGCGAGAAACCGTTCATCACCGAGATCGTGTTCGATGGGAATAAGGAACTCAGCGACGATAAGCTCAAAGAGAAGATCACGATCAAGAGCCAAGCCTTTCTCGATCAGCCGCAGGCCAAAGAGAGTGCGGAGAAGATTCGTCTGGCCTACCAGGGGAACGGCTACTTCAATTGCCAGGTGATCCCGGTCGTACAGACCTTGGACGAGGATCGGAAGCGCCTGACGTTTTTCGTGAAGGAAGGGGACAAGGCGCGTGTCAAAACGGTCAATTTTGACGGCCTGCACGCAGTGACGAAAAACGAAATGTTCAATGTGATGGCGACGCGGGAATGGATTCCCTGGTACGGTCTGGTCACACAGCTGAAGGTGCCTTCGTTTTTCTCGGATGCCGGCGTCTTAAAGCGGGAGGAAATGAACAACGACGTCGAGCGGATCAAAGAGATCTTGCTGAACAAAGGCTATTTAAACGCCCGAGTTGGATTGCCGACTGTGGAACTCAGCGACGATAAGAAGTGGTTTGTCGTTACGTACGCGGTGACGGAAGGAGAGCCGTTCACCATCGGCGAAATCGGGTTCCGCGGGAATACAGTGTTCGAAGATCCGGAACTTCGTCAGGGGCTCAAAATTAAGGAAGGGGAGATTTTTCAGCGTCAGAAACTCCGTGACGAGATTACGCGGTTGAACGATCTCTATGGGAGCAAGGGCTATTCGTTTGCCGATGTCTCTCCCAATGTGATTCCGAACATGGAGGACCGGACCGCAACCATCATTCTGACCATCAAGGAAGGGGAGATGATGCGGATCCGTCAAATCAATATCAATGGGAACGAGAAGACCAAAGACAATGTGATTCGTCGTGAAATCCGTGTCGACGAACAGGATGTCATCGATACCCCCTCATTGAAGCGGAGCTTTCAGCGTCTCAATAACTTGAACTTTTTCGAGACGGTGGAAATCCTTCCGGCGCAGG
>VBOM01000478.1 GCA_005877535.1 Nitrospirota bacterium
CCACAGCTCTTTGACGGCGGACCACTGAAGCGTTGTCGTGCCGACGTCCGAACTCATGGTGAACGAGGACTCGTCAGCGCGGAACATGGCTTGAGGCTTGTCCATCTGGCGGAACTTGCGTAGCGATTTGCGATAGTGAACGACATAGACAGCCGCAGCGAACCCGATGCCCAGCACCAGCACGGCAGCAAGCGCACCGACGAGCCACGAGGCCACACCTTGCGTAACGAGTACGCCGAGACCGAGCGCGGCAACGAGGAGCGCAACAAGGAAGCTGACACCTACGGAGCGCCGCCAAAACGCGAACACCGCCTGGCGCAGCAGCGCCTCGCTATAGATGAGTGTGGTTTCGTGGTACATGGTAGCTACCGCTTGAGTTAGGCTGCCGCCGGTGAGGGACAATGGCGATATAAAATTGCATATAGCCGGCGGTCGGCTTGAACGAGTAATGAGCCAGGATCATTCATGATTGCCATCGCGATGCGTTCGAGATCGAAGCCCGCTGGGGCTTCTTACAAGTAAGGCCGACGGGGCGAACGCTAAGTCAGTCGAGGAGTCCAAACGAGAAAATCCCCGCCTGGCGAGAGGATCGGATGAGGCAATCATGAATAGTCCTGATTGGGCCAGGCTACTCCGGAGCGGTCGGGTCAATGGCCAAGATAGGAGCCCGTTTGCCGGGCGGCCTTTTTGAGCATCCTGCTGGGGCGTACTCCGATTATTCCCGACGTGCAGGCCTTCGAAGTTCTGCGATGCCGAAATGGTTTTTCCCTAGATTGCTAGAAGGTGAAAGTCTGCTCATTAGCGACCAAAAAGATCGGTCTTCCTCCGGTAGAGATAGTCACGGCATGGGCCAATGTATCCTTCGCCCCTGCTGAAGCAGCGCAGGCCTCCAGAGCTTCCTTCGACGGAAAGTAAATCTCGACGATCCGGTAAAAAGGTGGTATTCCCTGAGGAGATGCCACCACCGTCGTCGCCACGATCTTGGTCTTGCCGCCCAGCTTTTCAACCGCCATGGGTACATGCTCGTCCTGATACACCTTCTCGAAGGCCTCAATATCGGTCGGACGGGGGTAGATCACAATGAATTTTACTCCAGCCATTTGTTCCTCCGCTTCATGTCTTGCTTATGGCTAATGAACCCAGCTTAGCGACCCGGCCCGCGAGAAGCTTGGTTGCAACCAGAGCGCAATGGTCTGGTTCACTGCAGCACAGGGTTAGGCATTATCTCTGGCTCGTTTCTCTTGTTTCCAAGCCCCCCAGGCAAAGAAAAACCCCACCGGCGCACTGATGAGGCAAAGCCATGCCAGAGGAGACGATTCTGCGAACAGCCAAACGGCAAAAGCGGTATAGATAAGTGCTCCGCCAAAGTAGACATACCAAGGAATCTTGCCTTTTTTTTTCAAAGGTGTCTCGGTTGGCGATGTCATTCGTGTGCCCCGATGCGTTCGGTGATGCTTAACTAAGATTCGACCTCCCAATTTATTTCGGCAAACCTAGCAGAAATGGAGCGTGCAAAT
>VBOM01000002.1 GCA_005877535.1 Nitrospirota bacterium
GCCCGATGGCCTCTTGCCGGGGCCAGCCGAATATCTGTTGGGCTTGAACGTTCCATTCGGTGATGACTCCGGCGGCATCCATTCCGATGAAGCCATCGAGCGCCAACTCGATAATGCGCCTCGTGTGTGTCTCGCTCTTGCGCAGCGACGCTTCGGCGTCCCTGGCGAGCGCACGCTCCTGTTGCGCGTGCCGATATTCCCTTCGCACGCGTTTCACGGTCCACACCAAGAGGCCAAACGTTGGAACCACCACGGCGCCGCCAGCCAGGCCAAGGTTCCAGAGGACTTCTCGAATCGGCGCCAGCACGTCGCGCCGATCCATGCGCATCAGCACCGTCCAATGCATACCCCCAAACTTGCCACGGGCTACAGTCCTGGCATAGCCGGTAATGACCGGCACGTGGCGACGCATGTGCTCCTCCTCGACATAACTGGACAGGGATCCTTCGCTTAACATTGCCGACGGTAGGCCGAGTCTTTTGAGATTGACGTGGCCCTTATGCTGGAGATCCGAATCAATGAAGGCAACCCCTTCCTCAGTCAGGAATTGGTATTCCAGCGCTCCCCAAAATCCCTCCCGCTCCCGGAAAGCCAGAAGCGTCCCCGTCATGACGTTTTCCAACCCAGGAATCCCCACCCGCGTCGTCACGACCCCCAGGAATTCCCCGCGCTGCCCGGTGATGGGAGCCGTCACGGCTATTGCGTCAGGACCGCCCATCACTGCGAATGGCTCCACGTCCCCCATATGAACCCCTTGCCCGTTACGCACGGCCTGAAACCAGGGTTGGGCGCTGTAGTCCCGCCCCACCGTGGCCGGGTCGGTGGCGACTACGATCTGTCCGCGCGGGTTTGTTGCGCCGATCCATAAGTAATCCGGGTACGCGGTCTTCATCCCGGCGACATACGCCGACTGAAATTCCCGATTGTGTGACTGCACGCTGAACGTCCTTGCCATCATCAGCACATCGCCATACCGTTCAATTAGAAATCGGTCCAGTTTGTCCGAGACTTCGGCGGCTGACAGGGCCAGGGTTTCGCCTGCTGTAGCAACCATGCGTGTTTCTACGTAGCGGAACGCGATTGCGCCGATGGTCAGCATGACGACAGGCAGCACGCTGATGAGGACCGGCAGCCAGGAATACGTGCGTGGAGCCGTTGCTTCAGACATGGTCATTCATTCTTTTCGCCTGGTTGCTGCGCCGCATCAATCATGATCGGGACGTTCACTAGCCCGCATGACTCATGACGCTGACCAATGTTCGGTTCCATACTCTTGGAATGACCGCTTGGAGATACCGCCCGTTCCGAATGGTGTCTGATTGGGATACCAGGAGGGGTTGAGGACCACGGTCACGGCGCGACCATCCTGGACCGACACCTGCATGCGGCTGATTCTGGTACGCCCCTCCGCACTCCTACTGAGGTGACCCAGGCTGTGCAGCTCCTCGTGCAGCGTTAGCCGGGGACAGCCCCGGCGGCCAGGACCACCCAGCGCCAGATAGCCAAAACAACCAAAAACGTTTTCTTTACCTTGACTAAGCTGTTTGCTAGAAGACAGGCGCTCACCGCTTGACTCCTTGTACGACGCATTGCAGGTTCCCTCCCGAATTGTCCGATACGATCCGTCCTGTCTCACCGGAGGGCTTTGCGGCAGAGAAATAAGAACCCTTCCAGGTCGCACTGTTGGGCCAAGAGGATACCGTTGTCCTTCTCTTGCATTCTGGCGGAATCGTTGGAAGTCGTTGTCCATGACTTGACCCGTACAATTGGGGTGCATATATTCGGAGTCTATTGCCCTCCTGTCAAGTAGGACTCCGCTCATAACCTGAATGAGGTTGCCAGTGTCCTCGCCCTTTCAGTTATGCTAGACTATCGCGTGAATAAACTGCACGAATTGCCCATGTCTCATTATCCCCGACTTGCTCTTGTCCTTTTCACTGGAATCACCTTGGCCTTGTCTGCCTGCGCAACAGGACCTGATCTGGACTTAACGATCCATGAATCCGAGCGTGGTGCGGTGTATGTCGAACGGTTTCCCGATCGATCCTTTCAGGCTTCCCACCCAATGACGTTATCGGCCGTTACGATGGCCAGGGTACTTCGTGGCGTGGTCGTCAAGGATAGCCGAGGGTTGTTGGGAAACTTGGTCGCCGGAAAGCCGGAAGCCGTTCGAGCGTTTAGGGACGAGGACGTTGAGTATCTGGCGCCGCTCTTGGTCGAGGGGCTTACCAGAGCTGCGTCGGACCAGCAGGTTGGGTTTCACGTCATCCAAATCGATACGCTGAACTCTCCGCAATCCATCGGACCTGTGTTCTGCTTGTCTTCTGTCCGTTTCCCCGGTACCTGTTCCTCAGAACAGCCACTGGGGCCTGCAGCCGCGGAATCGACGAAGGGTTCGCTCTATGCCTACGGGCGGTCACTGTATCTGACCTTGACCGAGTATCGCCACCGGTTGGAGCAGGCCGAAACAATTAACATGGCCAATCGGCGCATTTCCAATCCGAAGGGATTGGCGAACCGCACGGTGCAGTTCGTCCCGGAATCCGCCAAGCGCCCGGATAGCTATCGAACCGCACGCTCAACCGACGCGACTCTGGTGATCGACTACGACCTGCTTGCCGCCATGCCTGCCGCACCGGACATGCGATCGACTGCCCCTCAACCACCAACACCTGCGAAGAGGGAGCCCACTCAGCGAGATACCGATCTGGAGGCGCTACGGAAGGAGTTGCAGGACATCAAGAAGAAACTGGCGGAACAAGAAGCTGAGCGGACACGTTCCACCCCCTCGTCCTCTCTGAAGCTGACACCTCAACCGATTCCTTAGCCCCCCAGTGCCAGAGGACTTCCTGGTAGGCCGAACCTATCCCCGCTGTTTCTCAGCCCGCTGGTCGAGTTCTCCAGCTAAGAGCACGGCCTCGGCTATCTCGCGCATCGACTTCCGGAAATCCATACTTTGCCGTTGAATGAGTTTGAAGGCCTCTTCTTCAGTCAGCTTCTTCGAGCGCATCAGGTAGCCCTTGGCCCGCTCCATGAGCTTCCGTACCGCCAGCGCTTCCTGCATCTCATAGGACTTCTCGACCAGGGTCGTATGCTCGATGGCAATGGCGGCCTGATTGGCGATGGCCTGGAGCAACTTGACCTCTTCGCTGGTAAACACATGCGGAACGGACGTATAGCTGTTGATCACGCCCAGCGCCTTCTCCCGCACCATCATTGGTACCGAAACCAATGAGCACAGCCCTTCCTTCTTGGCCATATCCGGATACATATAGTCTCGATCGGTGGAGACGTCGACCACGATAATCGGTCGACGCTCTTTCACAGCACGGCCACTGATACTCTGCCCGACTTTCAAGTTTGGCTTGCGACGATATTGTTCGCTGAGGCTTTGTGTCGCCGCGATCCGTAGTTCCCCGCTGGCTTCGTCCAATAACATAATCGAACAGATCTTGGAGTTCATCATTTGCGCGGTCATCGTCACCAGGAGTTGGAGCACGTCTTTGATCAGCCGACTCGATGCAACTGTTTCTGAGACCTGCGACAGCGTTTCCACTTGTAGGGCTTTGCGTTGCATTTGATCGTAGAGCCGCGCGTTCTCGATCGCTCCACCGACTTGATTGGCGATAGTCGAGAGTAACGCCAACTCATCCGGCCGATAGCGCTTGGGGCGTTTATGTTGGACATTGATCACGCCGACCACTTCTTTTTTGGCCATGATCGGTACGGAGACAAAGGCTTGATGGCGGTCTTCTGGAAGGTTATGAAAAAACTTGAATCGTGGATCGTCGTTCGCATTACTCGGAATCACGACGCGCGTTCGTTCCTGGGCGACCCACCCGGTGATGCCCTCTCCTAAACCGATCGTGATACGGCCAATCAATTTCGGATGAGGGTTCTTCGAGGCCCGAAGAATGAGTTCGTCTTGGCTATCCGACAACAGGTATAGGAGACAGGCGTCCGCCTTGGTGACTTCGACGACAACTTCGACGATATGTTTGAGAATTGCTTCGAGATCCAGTTGGTTGCTGATCGACTCAGAGATCAGATGGAGCACATCGAGTTCGCGTGTTTTTTCCCGCAAGGCCTGTTGGAGGTGAGCCACGGATGGCGTGTGTTTGGTCATCATAGAGATTTACTTTGGCGCACGAGCCTTGCGATGAACAGGATGCTTGCCTGGCTGACGGCCACTCGCCGGTCGGCTCCCACGGCCGTGCCTGCTCTGAAACCACGCTGCACAGACCTGCTGCTCGATTGGCCGAATGACCACTTCCCCAATCCGCACTGGCCATACCCCGATGACCCGCCCCTCGACCACCTTCTTGTCATGTTGCATGGCGCCCCAGAGGGACGTAAAAGATCTCGGTGAGACCTGTTCAGACAACCCAGCACGCTGCACCAGACTTCTGATTCGTTCGACAACTGCCCGCTCGCATAGGCCCATGTGACAAGCCAAATCCGCTTCTTGCACCAATCCAATCCCAACCGCTTCACCATGGATCAGACCACGATAGCCTGCGAGTGACTCTAGAGCATGTCCTATCGTGTGGCCGTAATTGAGAATGCGTCGGCGGTCCGACTCCCGCTCGTCTGCGCCAACCACCTGCGCTTTGATCTCGCAGGATCGCTTGATTGCGTGGGAAACGGGCTCTTCGTCGAGTTTCAACAGCGCAGGAGTCTCCTGCTCCAGAAAGGTGAAGAACTCCTCGTCGGCGATAATGCCGTATTTGATCACTTCAGCTAAACCAGCAATCCATTCGCGCCGTGGCAGGGTGCGTAGGGTAAGGGGATCGATCAATACCGTGCGCGGCTGATAAAACGCCCCGATGAGATTCTTTCCCAACTGATGGTCCACGCCGGTTTTGCCCCCGACACTGGAATCTACTTGAGCCACAAGCGTGGTCGGCACTTGCACGAATGGGATTCCTCGTTGGTAGATTGCAGCGGCAAAGCCGGTGACATCACCGATGACTCCCCCACCAAGGGCCAGCAACAGGGACTGACGTTCGAATTTGTGCCTGGCTAACTCATCGAGAATCTTGGCGATTGTTCCGAGCCTCTTTGTCCGCTCTCCTGGAGGCAAGATAATCGGAGTCGGGTCGTACCCCGCCTTGCAAAGCGAGCGGAGAGTCGCTTGTAGATAACGGCTTGCCACATGCCTATCTGTCACTACCCCGATCTTTGGAGAAGTCGTAAGGGCTCTGAGCCTCTCACCCACTGTCGCAAGTAACCCAGGATGGAGGACGATGTCGTAGCTCCGTTCCCCCAAGGTCACCGGCACAATCTGTTCCGCGACGCCGGCCACACTCAATGGCGGTCTCTCCTGACCAAAAAGTACCAGTCGCCTATCCGATTCTTCTTGGATAGGAAGGCCTGGATTCACGACCCACTTCGCCGGGGGTGATGACGAATTGCGATGGCTGACATCGGGGGGGATGGTACCACAACGGTTGGGAAACTAGAAGGTTTTCAGATAGGCCTTCAAGCCAAAAGATCGCGTTTCACGGCCTCAGGAGTACTCTCTTTAGGCTTATTGAGCATCACTTGGTCATTTCAAATGGTCCTCTCTGCTTTCCAGGCTATGATGTATTCGAGTGTCGACCGTCTTATACGCGCATACGACCAACGCCAGTCGCATTTTCAGGCGCCGGGCGGTGTCGACATTGATTATGTCAGAAATACGCAGCGGACTGGAGAGTACGCACTGGAGGATCGAGATGATGCATCAACCGCGAAGGCTCACCACCTCTTGAGCTCCCCATCAATGAAGAGCTAGACGCGAACCTTCTAGCTCTTCACGATACTGGGCGTCAAGAAGTCTTCACGATATTGGGAGTCAAGAAGATGAGCAGCTCTTGTTTCGCTACAGACTCGGTCTTCTGCTTGAAGAGCCAACCCAAAACGGGCACGCGAGAAAGATAGGGGATACCAGCCACGCTGTTGCTCTGCGTATCGATAAAGACCCCGCCGATCACCATGGTCTCGCCATCGCGGATATTGATCTGGGTAGTGGCTTCGCGGCGGTCAATACTTGGACCAGCCGGATTGCTTCGTGCACCGACGGCGTTTCTGGTTGCGCGAACCTTCATCATGATCAGCTTACCGGTTTCCTTCGGATCTCGCGAGGTAATCTGAGGAGTCACATTCAGTTCCAAGTTCGCATCCACAAAGGTTGTCTGAGTCCCCTGGAGGGAGGTCGTCTGGAACGGGATCGATTCCCCCTGTGAAATCTTGGCTTCCCGCTTGTCCAAGGTTGTGACCTTTGGCGCGGCGATGACTTTACTCAGACCGAGCAACTCACCTGCCGACAACCGCATATCCAACAGCGCTCCATCTGTTTTCCCAATCGTGAACCCAACACCAGGAGTCGACGTCAAACCACCGACTGTGGCGGGAAGATTTACCAGAAAATCACTTGCTTTAGCTCCAAATCCTCCATTAACACCCGAACTGAAGTTCGCCACCCCAGTACCTGAGAGGTGGTTCAGATTCTGGATACCCCACTGAACACCCAGCGAACGGGAATAGGTCGTATCAGCCTGCACAATCCTTGCTTCGATTTGGACTTGCGGTACTTCGAGATCGAGCCCATCAACCAGCTGTTTCATTACCCCAACCTTGCTTTCCGTATCCCGAACGATTAAGGCATTGGACCCCTGGCTCATTTGCATCAACCCTCTCGGGCTCAAGTACTGCCGAAGAGACGTCAGGAGTTCTGTCGCCTGCAGGTTTCTAATATAGAACACCCGATCGACCAGTTCTTCTGCTTTCGTCTTGGCGTCCTTCGCCTGCG
>VBOM01000003.1 GCA_005877535.1 Nitrospirota bacterium
GATAGCGGTCTAGGAGCACCGTTTCGAGATCGAGGGTGCCATTCTTTGAATCGTCTACCGCCGCTAGCACATCGGCCTGGCTGATGATCTCGCGATAGACCAACGTATCCAGCACGTTCTGCTCGATCGTGCGAGACGATTTCGCCCCACGGTTCCCCTTCTTAGAAGAGCCATCACTTCCCTCCGTCTTGTCCGCCCTTCCACTATTCAAGATGTCGGTCTCGACGGTCATGACCGGTGCCCCATCCCGCCAACCTAGTATTTCGCGAGCCAGGTCCCCGGCGCGCGATATACAACTGGAAGCCCCCGAAAGAGTCCCTGTGCGAGATCAACGTTGTACCAAACCTCAGCCACTGTTCCCGCCCCAGCTGCCGTCACTGTGTTCCCCGCGATGAGGGCGCCGAATATGTGGGTAGACCGTTCGAGCATGATGGTGCCGGCGGCACATAGCACTCCATTCACGTGAATACCTGAGAGTTGCACAGGCACTCTCGCACCCAATGAGTTTGTCCCCTCCGGTGACGGACTCAAGGCCGGGACGGATTTCCCAGTCGCACGGGGCCTGAGCACCACATGACCTTGCACGACCAGAAGCCCTTCAAAATAGTCCGTATCCAGCACCAGCGTTCCCATATTATCAACACGCGGCAATTGCCCATCGACTGTGTCGATGAAAACCAATCCATGATGGTCTCCGATGACCTGAGATTCCAGCGCATCCGTAGGCGTGATTCCCTGATCCGAGTCCGAAGCCACCTGCGGATGGAGCTGCCCCACACGATCGAGTCGATAATAGGTTCCCCAGCGCAGCGCGATCTTCTTGAGCGAGTCGTAGTCCCACCGGTCAAGCCTCACCCCAGGCATCGGATATTGGTGTACGTGCACGTTTTCAGGAAGCGGAGGATTCGCACCTTGGCCTGGTGGAGGAGAAATGACCGAGACGGTCCCTCCAATCCAATATTCCGTCCAGCGATCCTGCGTATACACCATCTGGTCATACGACTGACCGGTGACTGGGGCCGCAGTGCTCTTGAGGACCAGATCCTCGACTCGCTGCACCGCGAGATCGCCCAATACCCGTTGATCGCCCCAATGGACCAGGACGGGAGATTCACCGCCTGGCTGCAGGGCTCCGAGAGTCTGTCCAACTTGCACCGCCGCGCGAACCGCTGGAATCGACACAGCTCCAAGCTGAAGCTGAACCGTGCGTCTAACTGGCCGGCGATCGACCGTCGTGGCCGTTACCTCAACTGTGCTCAGCAAGCCTGGCTGCAGGGGACCATACACTTTCAACTTAAGAATGCGGCCAAGTCCTCCCAGGGCATTGGGGAAGCTGTTGGACCAATCGTTTAGCGTCTGATTGTCCACCTCGTTCGCCGCATCAAGGAGAATATCGGGGCGGTCAGCGGTCCCGACAAACTGCGAACGTCCGGCTACGTCGAAGAACGACGGCCCGCTCTCAAGGTCCCCTTGACGCTTGTCGAGTAGCCCGGCGATCATGATCGGTGTCGTACTCGGATCATGAAACCATCTCATGACAATCTCCGCCGCACCGTCGGCGAACTGTTGCGCGACGTTGTCCTCTCGCATGGCGCTGACGCCCGGTCCATCCTGATCTGCCAGATACAGAGACGTCATGCCGGCGATTCCAAGCATAAAAATCAGAAAGAGCGCCGCGAGAAGCACGTGACCCTTGTCGCACGGATTCATGAATTCTGATGCGCGCCGTTCTTCCATACACATATCCTCACTCCCATGCTTATTGGAGGTGTCACAGCTATGTCCTGAGGCTAATTTCTCGAACCGCGCGTAGTCCTTGATCGGACATCATCACCTCAACGATGACCAGCTTGACGAGCGCAGGTTGTGTCACAGCCTGGCCATTTTCATCCCAGTAGGAGAACCGAGCCTCTCTGATATCTCCGACCAGGACACTTGCGCCGCCATCGACCTGTCGCAGCAACCTCAGAACACCCTGATTATCGCGACGGCTGTAGTAGTGGACACGATTCAGGAGGGAGACAGAGGCTCCGTATGGAATCGCACCTGTTAGCGGCTGCGTCACCGTAAGCAGATGCCGTTGTCCATCACGAGCCAGGACAAGCGTTTCGCAGTGCTCGGCCCAACAGGCCACAATGATTTTCCGATCATCCCATCCTCGCCCGTCTTCAACCGACAGAGCCGTTTCACCAATCGCCGCCGCTGCCGTGACCGTCGTCGAAAGGCCTTGCAGATTCGCCGAAAACTCCACTGAGTCCGTAGCCGCCGTAGTGAGAGAACCAGACCCCGCGAGCCGCAATTCCTGCTCAAGAACTTCTAACCCAAGGCGAAGATCTTGCTGTTGCGCCACCTCACGTTGTTGCCTCAGAAACTGTTGCTGGAAATAGGACAGGGTTTGGAGCATGGCACCCAAGACGACCAGCCCAGCAGCCATGGCAAACATCAGCTCGGGCAGGCTGGTCCCTGCCTCCATCCATACTCTAGGGTACGTGCCTTTTGTATCCCGTCCTGTCCGCATCCTGACTACTCCGGGTGACGACACGTTACTGACTCCCAACGAACACCGGATTGGCCCGCAGGGTGCCAATTCGTACTTCACGATGGCCCTCACTGGCTGCATAAACTGCGCGAGCCTCAATTAGGACTTGCCCTGAGGCCGACAGCGAACCAGAACGGCTCGGCGTTACCGTCCAGATCAGGTGAACGCCATCCTGGTCCCAACTACCGGAGTACACCCCATCACCGGCCAGTGCATCGCCGCCTGCTCCATCGTCACGCATGACAAGGTCCGGAACACCATCGTGATTCAAATCATCCAGCAGGAGACGATCCCATCGCGCAGATCGTTTCGCTTCGATCCGCGATTCCGCCATTGCCAGGGCACGCGTCGCCAATATCCCCGTTCGAAGACTCTGTTCTGCTGCCTGAAATGCTCCCATCGCACCGGCCAACCCGATCAACGTCAGTGCCATAGCCACAAGCACTTCGGCAAAACTGGCTCCGCCCTCTGCATGAAATAATCGATCTCGCGTCATGAGACGGACACTCTTCCCGTGATGCTCACAGTGAACGTGGATTCCCTGCCTTGACTGTCTCGCACACGAATGGTTGTAGGGGTCGCCGACCGACCGCTAGGATAAAATAGAAGTTCAGGTCCAGCGGTTGGCTCCTCCACGACCACTCCCTTATCCGCATACCGATAGACGTGCAGGATTCCCTCGGCGTCCGCACGTCGAAGCGTGATCGTACAGCCCTCTCGATCAAATATGACCCGAAGGCGCTCTCGCCTGGCCATCGCCAGTTGTCTGGCGAGCCGGAGCTCCGAAGCAATCTCGGCGGTGGCGCTACGAGCCTGGGCCCTTGCGGTCAATGTCTGATAACTCGGCCCGGCCAATACAGCCATGATGCCCATGATCGCCAGTACGACGAGGAGCTCGGTCAGACTCCAGCCTTGTTCCTGCAACAGTGATCCTCTCGGCATGCCCCATTCTCGCAGAGGAGTTCTCCTTATGAGGATGAACGTGGTCTCCAAGACCCGTGCCCACGCTGGTCACGCCCAGATGATTGAATGCTTTGTGAGGAGCGGGAGCGGAATACCTCGCAAGTTCACGCAGTTTCGCGTTGTCACGAGCAAACATGGAGGCGGAGCAGGCCGTATACTGGCCAAGAAAGAGGGAAGTAAACAAGAGAAGCAGATCACTTTAGATACAGGGATTCGCTCGAAGAGATACAGGGAGAGTGTTAATGGGCAGGGCCAAGAAGACCTTGATACCAATCAAGGAGGGGCTGGGCGAAAAACAGGGAGAGAAGGGCTCCCAACACAAGGAAGGGTCCGAAGGGAATGTAGTCATCACGCTTGATGATACGCAAGGCGATCAAGCTGATACCGATGATAGAACCAGTGAGCGAGCCGATCATGATGGTGAGGAGCGCTGGCTTCCAGCCAAGAAACGCACCGATCATAGCCAGCAGCTTGATATCGCCACCTCCCATTCCCTCCTTGCCGAAGAGATAGGGGCTCAGCCAGGCCAGGAGCCAGAGGATGCCGCCTCCCACGGTGAGACCGAGCACAGAATTGATCACACCTACTGGTAAAACGGTCACTGCGCCCAGAAGTCCGACCACCATTCCCGGCAGGGTAATGACATTGGGGATCATCTTATGAGTGAGATCCGTTCCCGTTACCACGACCAACGCCGAAAACAACAGGGCATACAGGGCGGCCGTCCAGCTTGGACCGAAGTACCATAAGATTGTAAGATAGCCGAGGGCATTGGTAGCTTCGACGAGAGGATAACGTATCGAAATTGGCGCGCGGCAAGCCCGGCAGCGTCCAGCAAGACACAAGTAGCTCAGCAGAGGAATATTGTCATAGAACTCTATAGGGTGAGCGCACGAGGGGCAATGGGACCCGGGCCAAACGATCGATTCACCTCGGGGCAGTCTGAAGATGCAGACGTTGAGAAAACTGCCGATCAGCGCGCCCAGGGTCCCGACCACAAGATAGAGTGACCATTCTTGCATAATCAACTCAGGAACAGACTCCGACTCGGAACATCCTAGTCACTTCGCATGCCAAATTAATAAATTAAGTAGCTTCACTGGAGCTAATCTCCTGCGGTTTACTTATGGCGAGAGAGTTCTTATAATTCGCTGCCTGCGGGGTGAGGGTTTGCTCTTGCGCGTTTCTCCGTCAAGGTGAATTATACCGTACTATTTTATTCGTTAAAGGAGAACAAGATAATGGCACGGACTGCAAAGACGAAAACCAAACCTTCCCTGGCAAATCTGACCCCGCCACCCCGCAAGAAGCGGCCTGAATCGCTCACCAGTCGTGAGCAGGAGATCCTTGAACTGATTTGGGCCGGGTTCAAAAACAAGGAAATCGGTCAACGACTCAAGATCAGCGTCAAGACTGTCGAGGCGCATCGGGCCAACATGATGAAAAAGATGCGCGTGTCAAACACCGCTCAGCTACTCAAGACCGCGATCCAAGAAGGGACGATCAAGATTCGCTAGCCCGGATTATTCATGAATGCCGTCGCGAGGCATTCGAGACCAAAGCTCGCCGGGGCTTTTCGCAAGTAAGGAAACCTCGGCGTGCTTGTAGTCCGTCGAGAAGGCCGAACGAGAAAAACCCCGCCGAGCAAGAGGATCGGACGACGTAGTAGGTATTCATGAATAGTCGGGGCTAGGCTTCGCCGTCGGCACGTAACCCCTGCGACGCTGGCGGACCACTTCGAACAACATGATAGCTGCTGCAGCTGAGACATTTAGCGATTGTAGGCGGCCCTGCATCGGAATCCTGATGTGGTCGTCGCACTCCCTCAACACACCAGGACGAATGCCCTCCCCTTCTCCTCCAAGCACCAGCGCAATCGGCCCGGTCATGTCGATGTCGGTATAAAGGTTCTCCGCCGACGGGTCCACGCCGTAGATCCACAGGCCAGCCTCTTTGAGGGCCTGGATCAGACGAATCAGATTGCCCACTCGCCCGACGGAAATATGATCGAGCGCTCCGGCCGATACTTTCGCCACCACTGATGTCAGGCCGACGGCGCGGCGTTCCGGGATAAATACTCCATGGACACCCGCCGCTTCGGCCGTCCGCAAGACCGCTCCCAAGTTGTGCGGATCTTCGACCCCGTCAAGGAGCACGAGAAAGGGCCGCTCACCTCGCGTCATCGCCCGCTCGAGAATCTGCTCCGTCGTGTCGTAGGATTTCGCAGCGATGAGCGCAACCACACCCTGGTGGTGCCCGCCTGGCACTAATCGATCGAAGGTAGGCGGAGGTTCGATGTGAACGGGGACCCGCTGCGCCTTCGCTAGCTGCGCGAGACCGGCAAATTGCCGATCGGTTCGCAGCATGAGCAGCCGCTGAAGCTGACGCGAGCCGGCGCGCAAGGCTTCGCGCACGGCATGCAGCCCGTAAATCAGTTCTGGCTGACTATCATCGCTTCCACCGGCTGGTGCCATCGGGCTTGTCCTCGATGACAATGCCGTGGGACGCGAGGAACTGACGAATCTCGTCGGCCTTCTTGAAGTCTTTCTGTTTTCGGGCTTCATTGCGCTCTTTTACTTTCTCCTCAATCTCCTTCTCGTCCAGACCAATTACACCAATATCGGAGAGATCAACATTGAATCGCCATTTCTCCAATTGAAAGAGCCACATAACGGAACCAAGAAAACGAAATAGTTGACGAGCCTGCTCCCTGGCTTTGGTCAGGAGATCAGTTTCTAACAACTTGTTCACCGCACTACGAAATTCCTGCAACTCCGCAACTGCCGCAGGGGTATTGAAGTCATTGTCCATCGCTTGCACAAAGGCAGAGCGGGTTCGCTCGATGGCAGTTGTAAGTTTGTCATTAACCAAACCTTCTTTTTTAGCTGGTTCCTTTAGACGGTTGAACAGATCATAAAACCCATCCAGTGCATACTTAGCTTCCTTCAACCCTTGATCGGAAAAATCTAAAGGACTGCGATAATGATTCGTCAGCAGAAAATAGCGAAGTATCTCTCCGGTAATTTCCTGAGACCACTCCGACTTTTCGAAGATTTCTCGAATCGTGAAGAAGTTTCCCAGAGACTTAGACATCTTTTCCTGATTGACCTGTACGAAGCCATTATGTATCCAGTAGCGTGCGAATTCTTTCCCCGTGGCACCGCAAGATTGTGCGATTTCATTCTCGTGATGGGGGAAAATGAGGTCCATCCCCCCACCATGAATATCGAAGGTCTCACCCAAATGGCGCATGGCCATAGCAGAACATTCGATGTGCCATCCGGGACGCCCGGCCCCCCAGGGGCTTTCCCAGGACGGCTCGCCCGGTCAGCCATGTGTTCAGTAGCCTTGGGCTCGACCGATGCTTGCCGAACACCCAATTTCTTCATGTCTTCGTAGTAGGCTTGGATATATTTTGCAGTGATCGTATCGCAGCTGACGCCCTGCTCGTTCGCCCGTTTAATGATCTTGTCATCAACATCGGTGAAGTTTTTTACAAACTCGACTCGATAACCAGAGGACTCTAAATGGCGTCGAATGACGTCGAAGACCAAAGCGCTTCTTCCATGACCCAAATGGCAATAGTCGTAGACCGTCACTCCGCACACGTACATGCGCACAGTTTTCGCCGTCAGCGATTGAAACGGTTCTTTCTTGCCGGTCAACGTGTTGTAGATCGTCAGCATCGGCTGCCTATGACTCCAGTTTCGGCTGGCGCCTTGGCCAATGCGACCACACAAAGTAGCCGATGGCCAAGGCGAGCCCGACGCCGATCGCAATATCGAATTGGTGGAAGTAGTCTCTCAGCTGCTCCCAATGCTCTCCCATTTTCACGCCGACATAGGCCAGAAGATAACACCAGGGCAACGAACCGAGAAAGGTAAAGAGTATAAACCGATAAATGTTTACACCGGCGATGCCGGCCGGCAACGAGATGAAGGTCCGGACGATCGGAAGCATCCGGCCGAAAAAAACGGCTGCCTCGCCATACTTGGCGAACCATCGATCCGCCATCTCGATGTCTTTTCGCGATACCAGCATATAGGGCCCGTATCGTTCAACAAAGGGCCGACCCCCCCACACACCGGCGTAGTAGGCCACAATCGACCCTGCGACGTTACCAATAGCGCCGGCCAATGTCACGCCCAGCATCGTGAACTGTCCAGTCGTCACAAGATACCCGGAAAAGGGCATGATGATTTCGCTGGGCAACGGAATGCAGGCGCTCTCAATAGCCATGGTGAGGAAAATACCTGTGTAGCCGAACGTCGAGATCATCGACACGACAAACCGGCTGATCTCTGTAATGATCGCTTCGATCAGACTCCCCACAGCAGCCTAGCTCCTCTGCTTGCCCTTCAACTTCGACAGTGCAGTCACCTGAAGCGCATTTGGTTGGTGCACCGTTTCCCACTTCCGGAATCGATCCAACGCCCCATGATTCGTCGTATCGAGGTGAATGGGGGTGAGCGAAACCGCCCCTTGCTCAAGCGCCTCATGGTCGGCATCCTTGCTTCGACTCCAGGACACACGGGTCCCGGCAATCCAATAGTAGGTTCGGCCATGCGGATCGACCTTTTCGATAATCGGATTGTCGAAGCGCCTGCGGCTCAGACAGGTGACTCGGACTCCAGTGATCGACCTGAACGGCCGATTCGGGATGTTGAGATTCACGAGCGTTTCGTCCGGCAAACCCTCTTTCTGGATCAATCGAGCGATACGAACGGCGTACCGAGCCCCGGCATCGAAATAAAAATGTTCCTGCCCCTCCTGTGACACAGCCATCGAGGGGATACCGAGGATCGTCCCTTCCATCGCTGCCGAGACCGTCCCAGAATACAACACGTCGTCGCCAAGGTTTACGCCTTTATTGATCCCTGAGACGAGGAGATCGGGTGGTGCCGACATGACCTTCAACACGGCCAGATTCACACAATCGACAGGAGTCCCGTTGACAGCGTACACCCGTGTCCCACATTGATGCACTCGCAGCGGTTTATGGAGCGTCAGGGCATGCGCTACGGCAGTCCGTTCACGATCCGGCGCAACCACCCACACCTGGCCCACTCTGGACAAGGCCTTGGCGAGTACTGTCAAACCAGGCGAGTGAATCCCATCATCGTTGGTGACCAGAATGCGCATGGTTCCGTCTGGAAAAAAAAAGCTGCCGGCGGCAGCTTCTTCGGTCAGTCTTGGGGCAGGCGGTGATCCAGAAGATCTGACTAACGTCTCCTGTCACACCCGATCTCTTACTCCTCACGATATTTGGTCGGGGCGAGCCGATTTGAACGGCCGACCACTCGCACCCCAAGCGAGTACGCTACCGGGCTGCGCCACGCCCCGACACGCTCATTCAATTTCACCATCTACTTCCACATTGTCTCCTTTGAGAAGGCTGGAATGCAATCGGCTCGGAAGAGACGAAGCGCGACCGTCGTCAATCAGTATGCGACTCCAATACCTTGAGAATCGCCTGGAGATTCCCCCGCAGTTTCTGCGCTAGTTCTTTGGGACGCACCCGTTGGCTTGCGACCCGGCCTCGCCTGGCCCAATACCGTTTGACACCTGCAAGTGTATGCCCTTCCTCATAGAGCATCCGCTTGATCTCCAATACCGTTTCGACTTCTCGCTTGACATAGAGCCGCTGATTCCCACGACTTTTCTTCGGCTTAAGAAACGGGAATTCTGACTCCCAGAATCGCAACACGTAAGCCGGTAGCTTGGCAATCTGGCTGACTTCGCCGATTTTATAAAAGACCTTGCTGCCCAGCCTGGGCTCGTTCCCCATGACCGGTCCTCGTGGTGGGATGAGCTACGGTGATTGAACGCGGCTATGAATTGACGTATTTCTTAAACACTTGACTGGGACGAAAGGTCACCACACGACGAGGCGTGATTCCTATTTCTTCGCCGGTCCGTGGGTTTCTGCCCTTCCGTGCCCCTTTACTGCGTACCACAAAGTTTCCAAATCCGGCAATCTTGACCGACTCTCCCTTATGCAACACCGCTTTCAACATATTCAGCACGAGTTCGACGATATCTGCGGCTTCATTTTTTGAAATACCGACCTGTTTGTAGATTTCGTTCGCGATATCTGCCTTTCTCATGCTTTCCCCTCCGACACCCGCGCGAACTTCTCGAATGATCGCCTGTGAACTTACTACGAACGATTAACAGTTTCGCTATAAGTTACGTGAGGTTATAAGACCTGTCAAGAAGAAAGATGCCGGATCCGATATCCTACTCATTCATTTTTGGCAAGCAACTTGTATTCGATGCTGTCCGCCAGCGCTTGCCAGCTTGCTTCCATGATGTTCTCAGACACGCCGACGGTGCCCCATTTATCCTTATGATCGCCTGATTCGATCAATACACGGACCTTGGACTCCGTCCCACGATTGGCCGACAGCACTCGCACCTTGTAGTCGAGCAGTTTGACTTCTCGTAGCTGGGGATAGAACCTTTCCAACGCTTTCCGCAACGCATGGTCGAGCGCATTGACCGGACCGGCTCCGACTGCTGCCGCATGTTCCACCACTTCGCCGACCTTCACCATGACTGTGGCCTCCGACAACGAGGCGCCATGGTCTTGTTTTTTTTCGACAATTACCCGAAAACCCAGGAGTTGGAAGGATGGCCTGTGCGTCCCCATCGCTTTCCGCATGAGTAACTCGAAGGAGCCTTCTGCCGCCTCAAACTGGTAGCCCTCACTTTCACGCTCCTTCAAGGTATCGATCAGTTCCTGTAACTTGGCGTGGCCCTTGTCCAATTTGATCCCGTAGGCTTCGACCTTCTCCAGTAATCCGCTGCGACCTGCCGAGTCCGATACCAGCACACGCTGGCGGTTGCCAACCAGCCCCGGGATCACATGTTCATAGGTCGCAGGATTCTTGAGTACCGCGTGGATATGGACTCCGCCCTTATGGGCAAACGCCGAATCTCCCACATAGGGCTGGTGCTTATTGGGCATGAGATTCGCGATTTCGGTCACGAATCCCGAGACCCGCTTGAGATGGCTCAAACGTTCTCTCAACACCGGACGTTTCATCTTCAGTTCAAGATTGGGAATAATCGAACAGAGATTAGCATTGCCGCACCGCTCGCCGATGCCGTTAATCGTCCCTTGCACTTGCACCACGCCGGTTTCGATCGCTACCAGCGAATTCGCGACAGCCATCTCGCAATCGTTGTGGGCGTGAATCCCCAAGGGCACCGCACACTCCCGACGAACGACCTGGCAGATCTCTTTGATTTCCCAGGGCATCGATCCCCCGTTGGTGTCGCAGAGTATTATCCGCTCGGCCCCGGCCGCGACGGCTTGACGGATGGTCTCCAGCGCATAATCCTGATTGGTCTTGTATCCATCAAAGAAATGTTCCGCATCGTAGAACACCCTCCGACCTTTCGAGCAGAGATGGGCTATGGAATCGCTGATGAGTTCGAGATTCTTCACAAGGGAAATTCCGAGCGCATCGGTGACGTGCAGCGACCAGGTTTTTCCAAAGAGCGTGATGATCGCGGTGTCTGCCTCCAGCAACGCCCGGATATTCGGATCCTTCTGTACCGCGTTGCTCGATTTTCTTGTCGACCCGAACGACACCACCGTCGCCGTCTGCAACGGAATGGTCTTGATCATCCGAAAGAACTCGATGTCTTTGGGATTCGCCCCGGGCCACCCGCCTTCAATGAACTGCACGCCCAGCCCATCTAACTGTTGGGCAACCCGAACCTTATCTTCAGCCGAAAAGGTGACATCCTCGGCCTGAGCCCCGTCTCGTAAGGTCGTGTCATAGATTTCCAGTGGTACTGGCCTGGCGGCAGGCGGAGGTGCGCCGGACGACGCCGAACTGACATGCCTGCCTTGTGAGGATCGTGCTTGTGAAGCTTTTCGAGCCATACAGGAAACGGTACCAGGAACAGGACAACCCTGTCGAGACTCACGTCGCCGAAATCTGCTACCTCATGATTCGGTCCCTTGCCGGCGACTGATCCAATCCGAACGCGGTATGGAGCGAGCGCATCGCGAGCTCGGCATACTTTTCATCGATGACACAAGAGATCTTGATCTCCGACGTGCTGATCATGAGGATGTTCACTCCTTCTTGCGACAAGACTTCGAACATTTTGGCGGCGACTCCTGAATGGGAACGCATCCCCACGCCGACAAGGGAGACCTTGGCGATCGCCTTGGTCACGGTAACCGA
>VBOM01000487.1 GCA_005877535.1 Nitrospirota bacterium
TTGGTTCCACTACCAGTAGCTTCGGGGGCTTCCGGCACGCCGGCCAGGATCTCCTGGATCGGCTCCAACGAGACTTCTTCGAGTTTGTCGTTGACTCGGATGTAATAGGGTTTGCGACCCTCGACCTTCCGTCCGGATCCGGACACCTTCACATGGTAGGTTTCGCCGTGGACGGTGACGTTGAATTCGGCTGGGGCCAAATGGAGTTCGGTGGCCGAAGCCGGGCCGCTGGGCGAGAAGATCTCGAGGGGCTCCAGCGTCAGGTCCCCCTTCTCGCGAGCCTCAAAAAAGTCTCGCGCAGTAGTGGGGAACAGGGTGAATGAAAGCTGATCTTCCACCGTGGTAGCAAATGCGGGCAGATCTTTTCTGTTGGCCTCAAGTTCAGGCTCCAGCCTGTCGGCGGGCCGCGTCTTGATCGGCTGGTCGTCCCCGATCGCGCGGGCCATGATATTGCGATCCAGCGGGCCCGGCGCCCGCCCGTAGAGTCCGAGAAAGTAGTTCTTGGTTTCCGTGGTGATGGAACTCGCTTTCGAACTGCCGATATTTTCGGCGAACGGATCGAAAGTGTTCGGTGATTGGGAGGAACGACGCGAGATCCAGCCCCGTGTCGTACGGGGTGTTGCGCAAGGAGGCCACCAGCGTTTCTGTCGGCGGATGCGAGGTGCCGCCGGCCAACGGCGAGATGGACGTATCCAGCATGTCCAGCCCGCCCAGGATCGCCATGAGGGAGGTCATTGAGGCCATTCCTGAGGTGTAGTGGGAATGCAAATGGATCGGGACCTTCACGGCTGCTTTGATACGGTGTATGAGGTCATAGGCGTCGAGCGGCGCCAAGAGCCCGGCCATGTCTTTAATGCAGAGGGTGTCGGTTCCCAAATCCTCCAGCTGTTTCGCCATGTCGACAAAACGCTCCACGTTGTGGACGGGACTGATGGTATAGCTGATGGCGGCTTCGACATGTTTGCCGCAGGCTTTCACTTCTCGCATGGCCCGTTCGACGTTGCGGACATCGTTCAGTGCGTCGAAGATGCGGAAGACGTCGATGCCATTGGCGGCAGACCGTTCGATGAACTGTTCCAGCACATCGTCGGCATAGTGCCGATATCCGACCAGGTTCTGCCCGCGGAGCAGCATTTGGAGCTTGGTATTGGGCATGGCGGCACGCAGCGCGCGGAGCCGTTCCCAAGGATCCTCTTTGAGGAAGCGGAGGCACGTGTCGAAGGTGGCGCCACCCCAGACTTCGAGCGACCAATAGCCGACGGCATCGAGCTTTTGGGCGATGGGTAGCATGTCCTCCGTCCGCATGCGCGTGGCCAAGAGCGACTGATGGCCGTCACGCAAGGCGACATCTGTGATCAGGATGGGCTTGCCTGCCGCCGGTTGGATCGTCAGCTCTTGGCCGCTGCGGGCACGGGTCCTCGACGTCCGGACGGCTGGTCCGGCTGTCCGCTTCCTCGGGGTTTGTGCGCGTGAGGGTCGTCGTGTCGCCATGATGTCCTGATCGGCTCGTTATCTCGTCATCGGATCGCTGGGGTTGACCGGCAGCTGTTCAGTTAGCAGGCTGCGGAAACCCTATGTGAACATGTCAGTACTTCACTAATTTGCCAACCTGGAAAACCGCACGCGGGATGCTCAAGAAGGCCAGACTTCTCACCCGCCCAACCCCGGCGCGCCAAGACGCGCCGTTCCGCAGGCAAGGCAACAGCGAGCGAAGAGGCGAAGGCGTACGCTTCAATATGTTGAACCTCTGAGCACGGCGAGAACGCTGCTGGCGGATTTTTTCAGCATCCTGCTACAGCCCTTCGTAGGCGGCGATGGCGGCGGAAAGTGCCAGCACCAGATCCTCCGGCTCCTCAAAATCGTGGTAGTTAAACAGCTCAGGATGCGTCTCCAGATAGGAGGTGTCAAAATGTCCTACCATGAAGTCCGGATCCTGCATGATCTCCATCATAAAGGGTATCGTCGTTTTCACTCCGCGCAAGACATACTCTTCGAGCGAACGTCTCATGCGGCTGACCGTTTCTTCCCACGTACGGCCGCGTACGGTGAGTTTAGCCAGGAGGGCGTCGTAGTAGGGCGGTACCGTGTAATCCTTATAGACCGCTCCGTCGATGCGTACCCCGATCCCCCCCGGAGAAAGATAGGCTGTGACGGTGCCGGTGCAAGGCCGGAAGTTGTTTTTAGGGTCTTCTGCGTTGATGCGGCACTGGATAGCATGGCCTTGGAGCGTGACCTCCTGCTGGGTGATCTCAAGAGGCATGCCGGCTGCAATGGCAATCTGATTGCGCACG
>VBOM01000004.1 GCA_005877535.1 Nitrospirota bacterium
GACTGATAGGCCACGCCCTCGGGAAGATGATAGGCGGTGATCGTGTTGGACTGTTTGTCGGGAGTCAGGAGTGGCTTCACGCCGAGCTTCGCCATGCGGTCTCGGATTAAGGTCGCAACTTTCTTATACCGTTGAATCCGCTTGGCAACCCCTTCCTCCATGAGTTCGTTCAATGCTTCGTCGAACGCGTAATAGACCTGCACAGCCGGTGTAAACGGAATCGTCCCGCGGCCCTGGTCATCGACATATTGAGTGATGTGGAGATAGATCGACCGTCTGGGGTAGGCACGCATCCGCTCAAGAAATCCCTTACGGACGAGCACAAAGGACAGGCCTGGGAATCCTTGAATACATTTGCCGGCTGTGCCCGCCACCATATAGATGTGAGACCCGGCGATATCCAGCGGCTCCCCTGCCAAGGCACTGACCGCGTCTAGAATGAAGACCCGGTTCTGGCTGTCGACGACATCCGCGATCTCTTTGACCGGATTAATGAGCCCGGTGGTCGTTTCATGATGGACCATGCCGACAGCATGCACTTCCGGATGTTGTCGCAGCGCAAGCCGCAACTGTTCAGGATCCGGCCTTGTCGTCCAATCGTATTTGAGTTCGGACACACCCAAGCGATACAGGCCAACCATCTGGGAGATGCGCTCGCCGTACACGCCGTTGTTGAGCACCAGCATCCGTTTGCCGTGCGGCAGCGACGACATGACAGCGGACTCGACCGCCGCAGTTCCCGATCCAGTCAACACCACAGCGGCATAATCCGCTTCCGCCTCCGGCACAAAGAGCTTCAGCAGCTTCGCCTGAATCCCGTGCAAGAGTTCGGTAAATTCCGACTCACGATGGCAGACATCCGGACGCAACAGTGCCTGCCGCACCCGCTCCGACACATTCACTGGTCCTGGGTTCAATAGAACCACAACTCCCCCCGTTAATCGTTAACCGTACCACGTTAATCGCAAGAAGAACCAACCTCTCTTCTTTAGTCGAGCTGCGATTCACGAATAACGTTTCACCAATAACGTCAAGCTATTGCCTGCATGAACCGCTTCGTAATGTCCGGTGGATCCAGCATCACGCGCCCGACATCCTCCACCATCTCGTTGACTTTCACCAGTAACATACTCGGCCCGTCTTTCTTCAACATGTCTTTAAACTCGTAGACGAGGTCCTCCCGTTCCCGCACCCGTTCGACGTTCACATACCCGGCCGCCTTCGCCACCTTCTCAAGTGGAACCACATTGGAAATCGTCGGCTGATTGCCGGTACTCCCGTAGACCTCGTTATCGAACACCACATGAATGAAATTTTTAGGCTTGAGCGCACCGACCGTGGCCAATGTGCCCATCCCCATCAATACGTTCCCATCACCGTCAAATATCACGACTTGCTTCTTCGGCTTGGCCAGCGCCACACCCAGCCCGATCGCCGAGGCCGAGCCCATGGACCCGATCATATAGAAATGGGTCGGACGATCGGCAATTTTATAGGCCTCACGCGAGGGAAACCCATTGCAAATAATCACAGGCTGATCGGTGAGTAATTCCAACAAGGCCGCCATGGCCATCGCCCGACTCTGCATCGTTCCTTGCTCCGGCCTCATCACGGGTGCAACCCTTTCACGACACCTTTCGTGATCAAGAGGGCAACAGGGATGCGCTGCTTCATGAACGTCTCCGCCAGCCATTTCAGATCGTCAATCGCAGTCTTTTCCGACAGGGTGCGGTGGGGGATCTTCATCGTGTCGAGAAATCGAGGCATCACGTCACCCATCACCAGATGCTCCGGCGCATCCTTACCATGATAGCCGCGCCAGGACACAATCAGAACGCAGGGCTGGCAGTAAATCATGTTCAACGAAATGAGGGTGTTGAGGCACGTACCTAAACCTGAATTCTGCATGAGCACGGCGGGGACCTTGCCGGACATATAGGCCCCCGCAGCCATGGCAACCGCTTCATCTTCCCGAACGGCCGGGGTGTAGAGACGCCGCTCCATCAACTCGGCAATAATGCCGCCCAGGATCGAATCCGGGACCCCCGTAAAGAAATCCACCCCAATATCTTGTAGTGCTTGAACGAACACATCGCTTTCAATCATCGTGACGATTCCTTGCCGCAACGCACACGGAAAAACGCGCGCATTATAAGCTATGCCCTAAGGCATTCTCAACAAAACGTAGAGAGTTGCACCATATGATCTGCCATGTTAGCGTCCTGACATGATCGGACGGCAGAGACATCACGCGGGCCGACACCTTGCCCTACTGGGGCTCTTACTCTGTATGAGCGGCCCTTTTCTCGCCCACGCGGTGCCGATGGTGAACGATCCGAAAGGTTTTCAGAGCCTCTCGTGGGGTGTTGCCTTGACCACGAGGCCGGACTTGAAAATTGCGAGTGCAGGCCCACATGTGAATGAATACCAATTGAGGGATAGCCAGCCGTTGTTTGCCGGAATCCCGGTCGAAAGCCTCCGCTTCTTGTCGGTCGATGAACAGTTCGCCCGCGTGACCATCCGCTATCAAGGTGACGATCGGCACAAACAGATCCTCACCTATTTGGAACAACAGTTCGGCTCCCTTGAGCGCATCGCCGGGCAGATGATGCGGGGCCTCAATCAGCAGTATAATTGGCGCGGAACCGATACCGAGATCAACTTGACTTACCATGCGAATACGGAGCGGGGATTTATTTTTATCGACAGCCGTACCCTGGCCCCTCGGTTCAACGACCATATCACTGATTCAGCGGAGTAACATGCTTCGCCGTCCCCTCACAGACCCTTGGATCCGTCGCTCCTGCCTCATCTGCCTCCTCTTCTCGATCATCCTGCTGGACACCTTGGCAATCGCCGTGCCGATGCAGAACGATCCAAACGGATTCGAGGGAATCCCCTGGGGCACAACATTTTCTGAAACCGACACCTTCATAAAAGTCGAGGACACCGGTCGGTCTCAAACCTATGAACTGAAGACCGGGGTTCCTTCGCTTGGCCCGGTGAAGGTCGACTCCATGCGATTCGTGCCCTCCGATGGCAGATTCGCGCGAGTCACTGTCCGCTACCAAGGCAAGGCTACCCACGATCAGATTCTCGCCTATCTCCAATCCCTCTATGGCTCGCTCGACCGCACACCAGGACAGATCGCCGTCGGGCCCGTCAAATTCTGTAGTTGGACTGGCTTCGAAACGGATGTGAACCTCCGATACGAGACAGGAACCGATCGAGGCATTATCTTTTTCGAGAGCCAGGAACTCCGCCGTAAAATCACCGAGGGCAATTCAGCCACCGTGTTTTGACAGTCGTCATCCCGCCTCCTGCCTGGCCTTCCCGAAACATTCAGCAAGATGCTGAAAAGATCTGCCAGCTTTCTGAAAGGTTAAGGTTCAGGCCAAGGTTGAGATGAAGAAAAGCAGGTCTTCGCTCAACCTTAACCTCGACCTCGGCCACTCTCGTGCGGCTCTCCTGCCAGGAAACCCTTGTAAATTGCGGCCCAGCGCCATCCTCCCCCCTTCTGGTGGGGCATCAAGCCCCTCTCCTGAGGGATAGTCGAAATTCTTGATTGCGGTATTCTCACACTGTCGCAAGGACCAGAGGAACCGCGGCGGAACCACTCAGGAGGCGCAGATGAAGCCGGACCACCCCGTTCTCAAGGTCAACACTCAGAAAGCTCATTCGCTCTTGGATCGGCGCTATGCCGAACGGGTTCCAATTCGTCACCGAATCACCTACTCAGGAGAAGAAGGCGCACGGATCGTCACAGGAGAGGGAGCGTTGAAAGACCTCTCCAAAACTGGCTGCAAGATCTTGGGCGCGACCACGAGCTCGCTGGGAAGCCACATCACTCTGCTCTTAGACCTTGAGGATGGGCAAGCTCCCATGCGCCTCACCGACGTCCTCGTCTCCTGGACCGCCAGCGACTCGTTTGCCGTCAGGTTTCCCAAGCTGTCGCCAGAAGAAAGAAAGCGGCTGCAAGAAGTTATCTTCAAGAATATCAGCCGATCGTCCCTAGACGATCAAAGGACGGCTTTCCGCATTATTTAGGCGTCGATCCGAGGCTCGGAGGGATTCATGGGTCCTCACACCGCCACTCCCGTCACCACAGGAACTGAACTCCACGGTCAATCCGATCGGCGGCATAGTAGCCGCACCCCGGCACTCTTCTCATTGCTCTATTCCGGTATGAACACTGGCCAAATGCTGATCGGTGACGGCATCGTCACCAACCTCTCACTGGGCGGGATCGGCATTCGCGGGAATCGATCGGTCACGCCCGGCATGGATATGGCCCTCTTTGTCGACCTTCCTGGACTGGATGAGCCACTGTGCATTGCCCAGAGCCGTGTCTCCTGGGTTGCGGGACGTCAATTTGGAGTGGAGCTGGGGACGCTGAAGCTGGAGGAGAAGAATCATCTGCAAACCTTCTTATGTAATAGCGTTACCCCCTCAGACCGTGACGGTGGCATCTGAGACCGTAGATAGGAACAAGGAGGCGTCCTCATGAAACGGGAACAGGTCGCATCTGCAAATGGGCTTCAGTCTGTAGCGGAAGTGATCAATCGGAGGCAAGTCCCCCGGCCCCCTGTAGAGTTCGGGTTGATGTACTCAGCCCAAGACCGTTCCGGCGAGATCCTCATGGGAGATGGCATGGTCACGGATCTCTCGCATTCGGGATTGGGCATTCGTGGCAACGCCTCGGTCACGCCGGGGATGGAACTCACGATTTTTCTCTACCTCCCCGACGGACAAGACCCGCTGTTCGTGATGGAATCGAGGGTGGCTTGGACCTCAGGACGCCGGTTCGGAGTTGAGATTCTCAAGATGAACCTACGGGAACGAAACCGACTTCATCACTTCTTATGCTCGAATCTCGATCATTCCCGTTAGACTGACCGCCTGCTGCACGGAGAACTCAATGACCAGACGACGACGGACAGACAAACGAGTGACGACTCACCTCCCAGTTCAGACCGTTGACCGCAGGGCAGCTCAGCGGGTCCCTGTTAAGATCATGGTTCGCTTTTCAGCAACAGATAGCTTCCAACACGTTGGCGATGGGATAGCCCTTGACTTGTCTGAGAGCGGGTGCAAACTCCGTAGCACACAGGTGTTGCCCGTAGGAAGTTTTTTGGATCTCTATCTGACAGTCCCTGAAACATCCCGTCCTGTTCTCATCTCGGAGGTTCGGGTGATCTGGGCCGCGAGGAATGAATACGGAATCGAATTTCTTCGCGTCACGGCACGAGAACGAACCCGGTTACGCCATTTCATCTGGAAGCATATGAACTTTTCCACACTCAGAGATGGGCTTCCCTTGTTTACCCTCGTTGACCATTCCAGCTCAAGCCGGCCCCACCTCAAATCCCTGAGCTAAGAGTCTATCCGACATTGACCTTTCTCTCACGACTCGTACAGACTCCAAACTCTCGGCTGTGCAGCCACTGATCGCTCGCCAACGTGTCTTTGCGGTACCGGCTGGCAGGGCCTACCACCTGCTCGCGATAGGCCGTCACGCCCCTCGCAGTCTTTGTTATCGGTACGTGTTCGGACCGTGCTAGGATTCTCTCCCCGTCTCGTCCGCCCCTTTGTCAGAGGTCTACGATGAACCCCGTCGCTCGAAACTGGGGTGGGGTAGAAGCCCGGAGCCTCTACCTCCCTCGCCCCCATATTCACTTCTTTCCGATCACCGACGTCTCAATGCTATTCCGCGTTCGTTCCACTACGAACACACCAGGTGCGCTGGTCGAAAGCCTTACTGAGGCCGAGCACAGCGCCATTGCCGAAGCCCACACCCCACATGAGGGCAGGATTTTCCGCATGCGCCGACCCCGACCAATAGTTGGCAGACTGGACAGCCATAAACGGATGGCCCGGCGGAAGAGTCGGGCCCGGAGAGGCAATGGAGGGATCCACCAGACTGGCCAGCTCTGTGAGGGACGGCAGACGCCAGCCTTTTCGGCCCCCGACGGCTTTATTGGCGCAGGTCAAGCGGACGTTTGCCGAGGATACCGCTGTTGTCTGCGGGGACTTTTCCCAGACCAGCCCGGTTTCCTTATCCAATACCGCGTCGCTGTTGAAGGCCTGCAGGATGACGAACCGCTGCGACACCGGCAGCACCTGGTCCCACCGCAGCGCGTGATTGTCTTCGGTACCAGCACCACTGCTCTTAGCGGCCTCTCCACCCCCAGTGTTACTCTTGGTGGCCGCCAGGATCTGATCGAGCTTGTCCAAAATCTGCCGAAGCTGTTGCTGCTGTGAAGTTGGATTCTGCGCCCCAGCAGGCGTGACCCCTGGGTCACCGCTCGCCAGGAATAGCCCTCCGAGTACGAGCGTGCCCACACTCATTGCTAGAATCCGTCGTCTCTTCATCACTCCCTCCTTGATTGGTTGTGGTGATATGACCCTGACTGACTGCTGCTTGGCCTTCTATGGTCCTGAGAACTTCTCCCCACTTTGTAAGGGGCTTGCGACGAGTATAATCAAACGAGTCACTCATGAGACCCATCCACTCTTGGCCTCTCGCTCTTTGCAACCAGCTCTTCACGATTGGCCGTTCGCTGTTTGTTCTTTGCTATCAGCTAGCCCACTTCAGCGCCCAAATCTGAACAAGCCGAGCGCGCCCTGCTGTACCCCAGACGCAAGACTCGCCGCCGGGGTGAATGGGTCGTTTCGTGGTGACGGACCCTGCTCAACGGTTCAAGGTTCAGGTTCAGTACATCGTCAGACGTTGCCAATCCGTAAACGGACAGCGCGTGAGGAGCATCAGTCTCAGAAGCAACCCCAGGCGCGACACACCAAACGCCCGCACGGTCGCGATCGACGCGTGTCCTCAGCCCGTTCAGGTGACGTGGTCAAGGCCGGAGCGGGAACGGCCTGCGTGA
>VBOM01000005.1 GCA_005877535.1 Nitrospirota bacterium
ATGACCGGCATAGTAAACTCCTCTAGAAATAGAGCGCACTTGTACCACATGGTTCTCTGAAGCGTCAAGGTGAGCCATTCATCAAAAGGACAAACTCGTGTTAGCCATCAATGCTCGTGACCGCTTAATCTTAGCCCTCGACGTTCCCTCAAGCGCTGAGGCTGAGCGGCTTCTCGATTGTGTGCAGGATCAGATCGTGTTTGTGAAGGTCGGACTCGAACTCTATACCGCCGCCGGACCGGAAATGGTTCAACGCCTGATCACGCGAGGTAAGCGGGTGTTTCTGGATCTCAAGTTTCTCGATATCGAAGAGACTGTTCGTCGGGCCACTGCGCGGGTTGCGGCGATGGGCGTGGAATTCCTCACGGTGCATGCAAATCGGAAGGCGCTGGCCGCAGCCGTTCAAGGCCGTGGAGAGTCCAGGCTTAAATTGTTGGCGGTGACGGTGCTGACCAACTTTGACACCCATGATCTCCGCGAGATGGGCATTCAACGGAGCGTCCAGGACTTGGTCACTGCGCGCGCCCTCTTGGCATCTGAGGTGGGTTGTGATGGGGTGGTGGCCTCTGGCGAAGAGCCTGCGATCCTCCGCCCCAAGGTCGGTCCGCGATTTCTGATCGTCACACCCGGGGTGCGTCCTACCGGCAAAGGTGTCGATGATCATCACAGGGCGACCACGCCGACCCAGGCGATTTCAGCGGGGGCCGATTACTTGGTGGTCGGCCGACCTGTCAGAGATGCGTCAGATCCCGCTGCCGCCGCCGCCGCGATTCTCACGGAAATGCAGGCAGCCTTCGATGCAAGGGGATGACAATCGTCAATGGCCATTTGCCATCAAGGGAAATGAGAGCCGGGCACAAAGTTCTTGACCCTTGACGTCACGCCTGGTTGCGGTCCTTCTTCTCTCTTTGTTAAGATCGCTCATCTCGCAGAGCCTATCTCCTATATTTCTCCCTTGGATGGTGGGTGTAGCTCAGCTGGTTAGAGCGCCGGATTGTGGATCCGGAGGTCGCGGGTTCGACCCCCGTCACTCACCCCATTTCCCGCCTGAGAATTCAACGACTTCGCCGCGCTACCCGCCTCGGGTCCCCACGTAGGTCCCCGCGTCGATCGGCTGAACTTCCGCCTCGATCTCCGCCAGACGATCCACATCGAGCACCCGCCCCACGTAGTACACGCAGGAAACCACCTTGTCACCTGATTGATAAAGCCCATCTTCAGACGGTTCAGTAGATCGAAGAGGCCCGTCTTCAGACGGTTGAGCGATGGGCAGGGATTTGAGGATCTGAAAAATGTAGGAGGAGAGGAGGGGGGAACCGGATCGTCTCAGCCAAGCTGATAATCCCGCAGAATCTTTGCCCGTTGTCGTTCGAGGATGGCTCGCAGCACGTCGTCCTTGAACACCTCCACCAGGACGCGCTTCCATCCTTGGCGGTAATACAGATCCAGCAAGGTGTTCCCAGCGATCGGGACTTTGAGCTTATCCCGGACCGCCTTCGCCGCCCGATCTGGTTTCACCCCCAGCACAATCAACTGGTGCAGCGCATAGGTGAGTTGCCGATCACGAACCACGAGATCGAGGCGCTTCTTGATGCTTGTCTGACCGCGCCCGCCCATCACACTAAACACCTCGTCCAAGGACCGTGCGCCATCCGCGTCCAGGAACCGAACAAGCCTGCGTGCCAGATACTCCGCCGCCCAACGCGGCACCCGCCCATGACCGAGCACCATCAACGCGAACGCTTCCAACGGCGCGACCTGATCGCCCGCTTCAAAGGCCTTCCGTTTGGTGCGACTGAACGTTCCGGGGTCCAGCCCCTTCCACATATACAACGGCAAGGGAACCCGACTCGACGCCGCCCAGCGCCCTCGACCAGACTGCTCACGTGTCTTGGTGGATCTCTTCGGCATGCCCCGTCCTGTCGGGTTTCCTGTGAGAGAGGAAGGGAGGCGACGGTGTCCAGGAAATCCACCGCCGGATGGGTAATTAGTCCACCCGTTCGCCTCCCGTGGGGAAGTCTATGTCCTCGTCATCGTACTCAATGGCCTCCTGCCTTTCAATCTACGTAGTTTCACGCATCCCACTTTTAGTCCCACCGTCCTTGATCTCTCCACAGGTCCACGCCGCTTCACACGTTACACGATTTTGAGACTTTTCAATGACCTACGGCTACGCCGTGATAGGCCAACACACGCCGGAGACGCCTTCTACCGTTTCGAAACCCGTCACTCACCCCACACATTTTCCTCTTTATCATCAGTTGTTGGGTCCCATTCGGTTTGTCAAAATCCCACTCGATTTGTCATTAGGGCATTCAAAAAACTACTAGGCGATCTGTCGGCTCTTGCTGTTTTATGTCCTCACTTTTGTCGAATCTGACCGAGAACGAAATCCTCCTTTTACCTGATCCTTCTCTACACCTGCATTTTCGAAGAACCTCCTGTAAGATTTTCTACCAAATTTGTCGGCTAACTAAACCTGACGAGCTGGAAGGGGGAACTATGTTTAGCGATTCTCATCGGACGAGGACTGTTCAGCGACAGGTCCTATACAACCAAGTCTGGGCTCAGCCCATGACTAAGGTGGCACCTGAGTATGGGATCTCGAATGTGGCATTGGCCAACATTTGTAAGAAACTCAACATCCCCTACCCATGGCGTGGCTACTGGCGCAGGAAAGAGACAGGCAAAGCGGTCAAGCTGTTTCCGTTGCCACAGAACCTGGAGCCAGCAAAGCAGGCCGCCACCATTTGAATAATCCTGCTCCCGCTCCAGCGTCAAAGATGACGAACCCCCAGCCTCTCAGCGCCAGATTCGGTACGACCGTCACGTTCAGATCGCGATCACAAGTCCCGTGCAGTGGCCCTGCGCGTGCGATCAGTTTCATCTCCAACCTCCACGCGCTCCCACCAAGGGGCCATGACCAGGGGAGCTAGAGGATCGCCACGACGTCAGTCATATGAACGATGTACCTTCGTGCTTTCCCCAACAGGGGAGTTTTTTCACTGAAACCAACGCGGGGGCCGATGTCCTGCGCTGAACACAGATGGCATAGACATCTGTAATACAGGCGGCCTAATAGGCTTCATAGGTAAGGGGGGCTCTATCTCATCAGGAAGGTGTCGTCTGAAAATACATTCTTGGGACCTCCGTTATTGCTTCTACAATCGATTGATACCCGAGCTTACTTTGGCCTTGGACCCGATCGCTGAAACGGATGGGCAGTTCATTGATCTCCGCGCGCAATTGGCATGCCCGCCACGCCATCTCAACTTGAAAGACGTAGCCTTTCGTCTTCACGCTTTCAAGATTCATTCTGGCTAAGAGATCATGACGATAACAGCGAAAGCCTCCAGTCCAGTCACGGATACTCGAGCCCAGAAATAGACTGACGTAGGCATTAGCAAATCGAGAGACAAGGCGCCTGCGCCTGCTCCAGCCTTGCGTACTTCCACCCGATACATATCGACTCCCGATGACCAAGTCGGCAGTCCCACTCCGGTGAACCAGTCGGGGCAAGTCCCAGGGCGGGTGACTGAAGTCACAGTCCATCTCAACGATTAGTTGGTACTCACGTGCCAGTGCCCATTGGAATCCTGCGAGATAGGCTGGCCCGAGCCCTTCCTTTTTAGCCCGATGCAACACCTGCACATGTTTTTGCTGTCGGCTCAGGTGATCGGCCAATTGTCCGGAACCGTCCGGGGAATTATCATCGACAATCAAGATATCGGCGACAAGATGCCTGGCAATTGCCTCAACTAGGGTCTCAAGGTTTTGGCGTTCATTGTAGGTGGGGAGCACAATCAGAATCGATCGGTCAAAACGGAATGGCGTTACAGGTACAAGCTGCTTATTCGAACCAACCTGAGCATACCCCGGATAGTTCACTTCAGATGAATCAATTTGGCTGATCGCAATGCGCGCGCTGTCGGCACCATGGGCAATCAACGCCTCGGCTATTTCAAAGCTCGGTACCACAAACGCTTCCCCGGGTCTCAATGCTCTTGGGGCAGGCACCGCACAACTATTGCTGACTGGATAGTAGTGCACTGTTGGTTGCTCGGTATCGCTCAACGATGAGGATGCTAGGCGGCTATTGGGCATAGGCGGTACTTGAGGCAGGGCTCTGTGAAAATGCTCTAGTCTTCTGCGACTGGAGCAGAACTACAGTGAAGATCAATAACATGCCTATAGTAAACGGTTTAAAGCTGAGAAACACCACGAAGTTGTGTCTGCCCAGCACTTCATAATTCAACACAACAGCGATCAGTACATACAGCCCCATCGCTACTTTGGATAGATGGTTCAATCCATCATGGCTGCACGCTTTGGCCACAATCCAGTACAGAGTTGGGACGAGCCATGGTAGATGCTGGATCCAGGTTAAGGGAGAAAGTAACAACATTAAAATAAGGACGGCACCACATTCCCGAGGCCACTCTGGATCACCGGGGCCCCTATACGGTTGGCGGGTACACCAAAAGAAGCCCATCAATAAACCTATTGCGCCTGATATGGCCAGGATTCGCGCATGAGTAGGGGCTATATCTAAAACCGCCACATAACCTGGGTCATTCTGTCGAAGTGGATGATCAGGATGAAGAGTGACAAGGTACCGCATCAGCGCAGGCTGGATACCCGAGTTCCGAATGTTGTCCTCGTTTATGTGTGCGAAGGGCGTCTTGTAGCCTATGGCAGATCCGGCTGCCACTTGAGTCCATGTCTGTTGGTGAGCCCACCAACTGGCTGGCCCCATCCAGACCATTGGTAGAATGATCCAGCAGGCTGTTGCGACGGCTGTGTACAGAGCCAACTGCCACTGGCGTTTCCATATGAAAAATAGCAGAAATAATCCGGGTGTTACTTTCAGCGCAATAGCCAATCCGAACCACAGCGCCCCCAGCTTTTCCCGTCCTTTCCACACCGAGTACATGGCGCCGACGAGGATACCCATCAGAATCGTATGTGGGCCACCATCGTCGAGGTCGTACAAGACGAACTGGCCTGCTAACACGACCGTGATGATGCTAAGTATGAGATTCGCGTGAGCCAATTCTTTGAATCGATCTCTGAGCATTCGATGGAGGAGAACACAAGTGAGCCATAAACAGATGATCGCAGCCGTGTAGCGCATTGCCAATCCAATGCTTCGATTGACCAATGCAAGTAGAGAGAAATACATGGCTGCGGTTGGCATGTAGGGATAACAAATGCCACAACTATAGAGATTCTGGCCGGCTAGAAACCAACCTCCGATTTCGCGGTGTAAGTCGAAATCGCGAAAATGAGGCGTGCGCACATAAACCACCACTATGCCATAAGCGGTCACAGCCATAATGCACAAGGCCGCCAGTAAGCATTGAAATCGTTGACGGGATAGGAATTCAGGCAGCATAGCGTGGAGAGATCGCGTGCAATTATCCTTGAAATGCGCGCGGTTCTAATGTACGGACAATATCGCGTGATACACAGAGTATTGGGTCAGGCTCTCCGTGTCAACACGTTCAGGAGCTGCCGTACCCTGCATACGTCCTTGGTCCGTTGATTGCTGTTCACTCTTCCCTTCGAGCTGGCCGTCTGTCTACTCGTCGTCTCGCTCTTTCCGCGCATGATCGCCACGATGGCGCCTTGCGTAGAATAGGGGGCAGTTACGTCTCCGTCGGCGTGTATTTATTGAGCGAATGCCGCGAGCACTTCGTTGAACCTGAGGTCCGGGCACTCGTCTAGGAAAGTTCTGAAATCGTTCGCGCGCTCACCCCATACCCTCTTCTCGACTTCTCCGTCGTTTCGATGGCTTCCGCTTCTTGCTCCGCTTCACCTGCGTGGAGAGGGTGCGCCTGGGGTGCGGTTTTGTCTTCCTGCGCCCTAGTTTCGCTTGGTGTATCCAAAGGCCGCGAGCTTGGTTTTGAGTGGCGCCAGCACTTGGATCAACAATCGAACCATTTTCATGATACCAACCTCCTTTCTATGTATAATAAGCTATATATTATATGATGTGTAACTATGTTAACTTATATTTGACGCTTCTGATAATTCCTGCTACCCTCCCGCCTTGTGACACGACAACCACCAGAAGATACGGGCGCATGGAACTTTCGGGACATTCCCCGCGAGCTGATGCGCAGGGTCAAGATGGCTGCTGCCCACGAAGGAAAGACCGTCAAAGAGTTTTTGGTTGAACTCGCCGAAGAAAGGCTTCGGGAGCTAGAACGCAAGGGGATCCTACCGAAGGGGAAGTAGCCGCGCAGGTACCAACTGATCCGACAAGGAACTCTCATGGAGGTCCGCCACCACCAACGCTTTCCTGTGCATTTTCACAGTGTGTTCTCTGGTCCAACGCTCAGTGAATCCGTCGGGACGATCGTGAACCTGTCGGAGAGTGGCTGCGGCGTCCACACCGACAGCCAGGTCTACGCTGGCATACAATTGGCCCTGCACCTTCACGTGCCTGACGAGGCGTCGCCGATTCACATTGAAAAGGCGGCGGTGCGTTGGAACCGTGGGCGAGAATTAGGCGTGGGG
>VBOM01000006.1 GCA_005877535.1 Nitrospirota bacterium
AACAGCGGCTCGGCCCCGCTGACCACGATGTCGTTCACACACATGGCCACCAGATCGATCCCGACGGTATCGTGACGATCCGTGAGGAAGGCGATCTTCAATTTCGTCCCGACTCCATCGGTACCGGAGACAAGGACTGGTTCGGCATAGCGGTGGGCCTGCAGTTGAAACAATCCGCCAAACCCGCCAAGGTCCGTCAGGACTTCCGGACGGAACGTCGATCGCACCAGTGGTGAAATACGGTCGACGAACTCGTCGCCCGCATCGATATCAACTCCTGCATCTCTATAGGTTGTCATAGGAGCGCGCATCTTAGCGGAGGGCTGTCGCAGTGGTCAACGCACAAGGACCAGGACTATTCGAGGGATGGCCTCAACTTTTCACCCACATCCCATTACAGCGAGGCGGCTGGGATGGTCTCCACTGCGCGCATCCAACGAGGGCCTTCTGACTCCCCAATTTCCCCAGAGGGAGTAGGTAGATTGTTCCTCACTGCGCGCATCGAGCGACCACCGCTTTATCGTGGGGGCTCTGCGAGCAAGAAGAACAGTCTGCCTGCTCCCTCGCATCCTTCTGAGGCCGCGCGTTGCGCGAGCACAGGAGATAATCAGTCCCCATCCACTACGCTTCCGGCCGCATCTCTACATCCAGTAACTTGATTTTCCGATGGAGATGACTTCGTTCGATTTTCAGCTCTTCCGCTGTGCGAGAAATGTTCCAATGATGCTCACGTAACTTTCGCGCGATATATTCTTTCTCAAACGCATTGCGGGCGTCCCTGAGCGAGTCATACGACTGCGTGAAGAGTGGATTGACCGCGGGAGTCGCAGACTGGGTGGCCGGCCCAGCTGGACGCGCCTGCAACGAGAGCCCCACCTGCGCTGGATCGATGATAGGCCCCGGCACCATGATCATCAATCGTTCGATCAGGTTCCGCAATTCTCGAATATTCCCCGGCCAGTCATATTGTTGAAACACCGCCATGGCCTCCGGCGAGATCTCTTTCATCCGCAACCCCTGCTCTTCCGCATGAACCTTCATGAAGTGGCGAATGAGTAGCGGGATGTCTTCTCGACGTTCCCTGAGCGGCGGCACGATAATCGGCACCACGTTGAGCCGGTAGAAGAGGTCATCGCGAAACGTGCCTTTCTCAATTTCCTTGAGCAATTCCTTATTGGACGCGGCTAAAACACGGACGTCCACCTTGAGTAGCTTGGTCCCACCGACACGAGTGAATTGCTGTTCCTGTAATGCCCGCAATACCTTTGCCTGGGTGCTCAAGCTCATGTCGGCGATTTCGTCCAAAAACAGCGTGCCCCCGTCCGCCTGCTCGAACTGCCCGCGTTTCATCGAGGTCGCACCGGTAAAGGAGCCCTTTTCGTGTCCGAACAGCTCACTCTCGATCAAGGTTTCCGGGATGGCGGCACAGTTCACCGCCACAAACGGTCGACCGGCCCGTGCGCTCTGCAGATGGATCGCCCGCGCAACAAGTTCCTTCCCTGTCCCGTTCTCCCCTCCGATCAACACGCGGCTATTGGTCGGTCCGGCAGTCTCGATCAGCTGCCGCAATTGTTGCATCACGGGCGACTGTCCCACCAACTCGAACTTCCGTTGGACTGTGGTCCGGAGCGTTCGATTCTCTTGTTCCAATCGGTATTGGTCCAAGGCATGTTTGACGCGCAGCGTGACATTCTCGAGCGACAAGGGCTTTTCAATATAGTCATAGGCCCCCAGCTTGATCGCTTTGACTGCCGTTTCGATCGACCCGTGCCCGGACATCATCATCACTTGTGCCATCGGTATCAGTTCACGAATCCGGCGCAAGGTTTCCATGCCATCCAATTCCGGCATCCAGATATCGAGGAGCATGAGATCGGGGGGATCCATGGTGTAGACGCGCAACGCCTCCACGCCATTCTTGGCCACCACCACCTCATAACCTTCATCCTGCAGAATGCTGGTTAAGGATGTGAGAATCGGCTCTTCGTCATCCACAATTAAAATCGATGCAGACATAGCGCTCCGTCAGGCGTTAAACATTAGGCATAAGGGGTTCCGGAGCAGCACAGTATTGGCTGCCGTACCCCTCCCCCGTACCCCTGGCATGGTTAGACTGGCAATTCGAACGTGAACACGGCCCCTTTCGGTTGATTCTGGCTTGCATGAATCTGTCCTTCGTGATCGGTAATGATGCGCCGCACGATCGCCAGTCCCAGCCCCGTTCCCGTCTTCTTCCGCGTGAAGTATGGCACAAACAGTTTTTCCCGGCCTTCCGGCGCAATGCCCGGGCCTTCATCCGCCACGCTCACGACGGCCAGCCGACGTTTGGCATCATGCTTAGTCGAGAGCCACACCCGCCCCTTGTGTTGCATCGCCTGAATCGCGTTGTCCAGCAGATTGACCATCACCCGCTTGAGCTGCTCTCGGTCGAAATTGAGCGACGGGAGATCTTGGTCCAACGATACGATCAGTTCCACATCCTTGTGGGCCCCTCGATAGAGCGCCGTGACTTCGTTAATCATATCGTGGAGCGACTGATGTGCCATCTGCGGAGTCGGCAGTCGGGCAAACTTCGAAAATTCATCGACCATATGCTTGAGACTCGTCACTTCGTTGACGATCACGTTGGATGCCTCATCAAAGATCGTCTCGAAATCAGGCGACTTCTCGAAAAACTTCTTCCGCAAACGCTGAGCGGACAATTGGATGGGCGTCAATGGGTTCTTAATCTCGTGCGCCACCCGCCGCGCCACCTCCTGCCACGCCGCCACTTTTTGAGCCTTGATCAACTCAGTGAGATCTTCGAACACCAGCACGATTCCGAGGTCCTTATTTGTTTCATCCTTCATACGCGATCCATTAAGCCCGATGGTCAAGAATCTGCCGTCGATCTCCATCGGACCTTCGAGAGCCAGCGTATCGCGCTGATCGGCCAACATCCGATCATAGACCGTCTGGAACAGATCGAGTCTAAACTCTTTGAACACCTCATTGGCCGGTCTGCTACGAAATCGATCAGCTGCAAGGCCAAGGATCCGTTCACCGGACGGATTGAAATTCGTGATCAGGCCGTTCTTATCGATGGAAAGCAAGCCCGCGGCGATCGTTTCGACCACCGTCTCGATATAGGCCCTGCGGCGATCAAGTTCAAGATTGCTGTGGCGCAACGAGATATTGGCCGCTTCGATCTCGGACTTACTTCCCTGCAGATCCGATGTCATACGGTTGAATGAATCGATTAATGTGCCGATTTCATCGGTTGCCTTGGCCTCGATCCGGACAGAGAGATCCCCTTGGGCAATGGCTTCCGTCGCCTCAGCCAACCGTTGAATCGGCACCGTGATGCTCCGCGCGACATAAAACCCAAACCAGGTCGCTCCGAACAAAATGAGGACTGTGATGACAGCAACGAAGAGATAGGCCCCAGCCTTGATCGGATTTTTCATGGCCTTGGTCTGTTTATACTCGTCGTACTGATGGCCGATCCCTTCCATTTTCGCCAGCAACGATTCAGGTACGTAGGCCTCCACCACCACTACCCCACCGATCTCGCCACCACGCTCGCTTGCCGCGATCGGGGCGGCAGCCCGTACTAAGCGCCCTGTTTGGGCCTCCTGCACCGCATTCACTTCATGCTTCCCGTTGATCACTTGGAGCACCAGTTGGCCGATCGGTAGATCGAGAGCCGATGAGGGGACGTCGAGATCAAGCGCCTTGGTGAGTGTTTCCATTTTGGCCGAAAAGACTTCAATTCCCGCTACGCCGAATTCTGCCCGCTTACGTGCCATCGCAGCCACCAGCAAATCACGTTGTTCCGCCATCAACATGTCTTCCCGATAAATTTCATGGCTAATGGCTCTGGCACTGTTCACAGCCAGGGTAATGTGACCGGCGTGCTGCATCCGCGCCACGTCATACGAATCCCGCATGACCTGCTCAATCTGATCGCTGAACCACACATCCACGGCCTTATTCACCAGCCCACTCGCAACCAGCGCAAGGAGCACCGTCGGAACGAGAGAAAAACCGATGAATGCCGCCACCAACTTGGTTCGAAATCCCGACCCGAATAGTCGATGCCGCCGCTCGAAATAGGCCTTGATGAGGTTGCGGGAGAGCAGCAGCAGCAGGACAACAAACCCGATCAGATCGAGGTTGAGGAGGAGGAGCACGAACGCGTAGCTGGTCGTCGGCAGAAAGGAATCCGTTTCCTCACCACCGGGAGCCACGACCTGAGAATAGTAAAAGGTCAGCGCCAGACAGGGGAGCAGCAGAATGAGGACGATCCAGACAGGCCGCAAATGCATCTGCCCGCGTTCCGGCTCCGCAGTTGGCCCGGATCGCCGTGAAGACCGGCCAGCCACGGCAAGAGGCGGTGCGACCCCGGTCACGGAACCACGGTCCGCCTTTGCCCCTGACAGAGAGCCTGTGGCCTTCTTGGTATCACTCACATCCGGCATCCCCGATTGTCGGCGCCACGACGTATGAAAAAAAGAATAATCACTTTCACCGAATCAGGGGAGCGTCTCCCCACATCGCAGCAACCTTGGTGGCTGACAGACACGTCTGGGGTCGACAGGCGGCAGGGGGTATAACTATTTGGCAGCCAAACTCACGTACTTCATTCGAAGGGCGTAGAGCATATCCCGCAGCACCGCTTGTTCTTCCGTCGTGAGATTGCCCTTGGTCTTCTCTTCCAAGACCGAGAGCAAGTCGATAATGTCTTTCGCTTGCGGCAGATTCGGCGGCATCGGGGGCTGCTGGGGATCGAGCTGCTCCCCCATCAACATCAGCGAGGAGCTGCCCAGTGAAATGACGAAGGATGAAAAAGTGACGGGAATTCCCGAACCCTGGTGCGGATCAGCAGGTGTTGCCTGCTCGTGGGGCTGTATCCCTGACGCGGCAGGCGAAGTAGTGGAGGGATGGTCGGTTCCGCTCCCGCCACGCCGATCCCGAACGACAAATCCTTGTTCCTGTTCTGCGGCCACAGGCCTTTCTCCCGCTCCAGATGCAGCGACCGTACCCTATCATAGGCCCTAGAGAGGCGCAAGCCGCGCGGGTCAATTGAAGCCTGTTGAGAACCGAGTATAATGAGCGTCTAATTCCGTATGACCATGAGGGCCACGATGTCGGAACGATTTCATAAACTGGTCAACTTGATGGCCGCGTTGCGCGCGCCGGACGGATGCCCCTGGGACCGCAAGCAAACGCATGAGTCACTGAAACCCTATCTTCTCGAAGAAACCTATGAAGTGTTAGAAGTTCTCGACCGACAGGACCGTGCCAAACTCCCGGAGGAACTGGGCGATGTGCTGTTGCAAGTGCTCTTTCATTGTCAGATCGCTTCAGAGACCGGCAGCTTTACCATCGAGGACGTACTTGAACAACTGGGTGACAAACTGATTCGACGGCACCCCCACGTATTTGGAAATGGGGCTGCAGACCCGATTCCGACGAACGCCGACCAGGTAGTCGCGCGATGGGAAGAGATCAAACGGACGGAACGGCAGGCTTCCGGGCGACCAGACTCAGTGCTCGACGGCGTGCCGCAAACCTTGCCGGCCCTCCTGAGGGCCTATCAACTTCAAGCGCGCGCCTCCCGCGTCGGCTTCGATTGGGCCCACGACGCGAAAGGCTTTGATCAGGTCCTCGGCAAGATTGAGGAGGAAATCCAGGAGCTCCGTGTCGCAATCCGAGCCCCCGCGTCGAACCAGACGGAGCCCAACGCCGGTGCCGCAACAGTTCGACAATCGCAGATCGTCGCGGAGTTCGGCGACGTGGTGTTTTCACTCGTGAATCTCGCCCGCTTCATTAAAGTGAACCCGGAAGACGCCTTGCGGCAAGCCGCGAACCGATTCGTCGAACGATTTCAATTCATCGAAGCCCAGGCGGCCGCGTCGGGCCGTGAGGTTGGAGAACTTTCGTTTGCAGAAATGGATCGACTGTGGGACGAAGCCAAGAAACAGAATCCTGCCACTGCTACCGAGGAACGCCGTCATGAGCGATGAGCCACACCCCTACGAAGAAGGGAAACGTGCCGGAATCCATCCCTTGATCGTCATCGTAGGCATTTTGTTAGGACTCTGGCTTTTTGTGTACCTCATCGTGCCCAGCTCGAAGAACAAACAAGCCACCGGAACGGAAGGACCGACCGGGCCGATCGTCGAAGATCTCGAAGCGGCGCCTGTGCTTTTCAAAGTGCAGGCAACCGTCTCGGACATGAACGCCATCAGTCTCACTGTCCCTCCAGAAGCGACCGACAGTCAAGTCGTCGGGCTCCTGAAGCGGTTTAAACATGATCGGCTTGCCGGCACCCTGACCGAACTCCTGCCAGCCACCACGCCCGGCCATAAACTGGGGGACCACGCAGTTGCCGACATCTACATTGTGTCCGATGCCCAGTACGCGCAGCCTGACGTAATCCGCATCCTGACCCGGGGCGCGCACGCACCGGGCAACCTGTATCCCCAGGTCGTTCCCTTCGAAGTGGCGATGGAAGCAATCCGCGGGCACTATCGAATCGATCTCAACGACACCGGCAATCCCGACAGTGCCTCCCTCGGCTTTGCCGACGAGTCGGGGGTGCACTCGCGTCAGTATCGAAAAATCTTCTGACAGGCTGCTGAAAAACTCCGTCAGCGTCGTTCTCACCTCGAAAGCATCCTCAACGTACCCCAGAGGCTACGCCTCCGGTGCTTTCATCGGCTGCGGCCTTGCTGGACGGCCTTTTTGAGCAGCCTACCGCCGGGATAACCACGCGAGACAGG
>VBOM01000007.1 GCA_005877535.1 Nitrospirota bacterium
CTCAGCGAGCCGGCCATCGCCCCGGCCACCAGATCGGCGTTGATATTGTATGTATTCCCTTCTCGGTCGGTGCCGATCGGTGCGATGACGGGAATGTAATTATCCTGCTGAAGTTTCCGCACCAACGTGGGATCGATAGACTGGACCTCTCCGACTAAGCCAAAATCCTCGTCCCCCTCGCCGTCATCGAGATCCTTTTCCAAACTTGCCGCCCAGGCTTTGGCCGTGAGCGGTCGAGAGAGCATGAGTCCGCCGTCCTTTCCACTCAAGCCGACCGCTAGGCCGCCATGGCGATTCAAGAGATCGACGATTTCCATGTTGATCTTGCCCGCCAACACCATCTCGACGATTTCCATCGTGGCCTCATCTGTGACCCGCACCCCATGGCGAAACTTGGCTTCGATACCCACGCGCTGGAGCATCTTGTCGATCTGGGGTCCCCCACCGTGCACGATGACCGGGTTGAGACCCACATATTTCAGGAGCACGACATCCTGGGCGAACCGCTCTTTCAACGGCGCATCGCTCATCGCATGACCGCCATATTTGATGACAATAGTCTTGCCCTTGAACGTTCGAATATAAGGCAAGGCTTCGATCAGGACGTTTGCTTTCTTAATCAGTCTGTTCATATTCAAGCTCCCATGGCGAAAAAATCACGGAACGCGAGAAACGCGGGACGATCGAGTTCGCTTCTCGCACTCTTCGCACCTCTCGCCTGATACAGAGGGTCGTTGGCAACCGTATGACGATCATGGCTTGACGTCCTTCACGACACGCACGTTGGTCGGGCGACCGGCTCGCGGATGCGACTTATCGTACACTGCTAGGAGCTGGTCCGTGGCCAGGTGTGTATACTTTTGTGTCGTACTCAATGAGACATGGCCAAGCATCTCTTGAATCGATCGCAAATCGGCCCCTTCATCGAGGAGATGGGTGGCAAATGAGTGACGCAAGGTATGGGGACTCACGGACCCACCGGCAAGCCGCTTCGAATAGCGGGCCACGATGCGAGCGACGCTCCGAGTCGTCAACCGCCCCCCTCGGCTGTTTCGAAAGACCGGTGACGGGAGGCGCTTCGTCTTCGTCGTCAGGTCTCGGGAATCCACCAGGGGCCGCTGAGCCAGGTATGCCTGAATGGTTCGTAAAGCCACCTCCCCGATCGGCACGATGCGCTCCTTCCGGCCTTTTCCTCGCAGATGGACCAGCCCCTCGGACGCACGGACATCTTCGAAATTGATCCCCACGAGTTCACTCACGCGAGCCCCAGTCGAATAGAGTGTCTCCAGCAAGGCACGGTCTCGGAACGCCCCTCCTGTCTGATCGGCAGGAAACTCCATTAGCGCGGCCGCGTCGCCCTTGGTCAAGACACGCGGAAGATATTTCGGTTGTTTCGGTGTCCTGATGGCCTCGGCAGGATTGAGGCCGACCATGCCCTCTCGTTGTAGATAGCGATAGAAGCTGCGGAGGGAGGCGAGCTTCCGAGCCATCGACGTACTTTTCTCACGCTTGTGGTCCAACCAGTGAAGGTAGGCCCGAATTGACTCCGTTTGCACTGTGGCCGGATCAAGCGCGTGGGCGGCAGGGTACTCCGTCGTCATGAACGTCTGAAACTGTCGGAGGTCCGAGGTATAGCTGCGCACTGTTTCATGCGACGCATGACGTTCCAGCTCAAGGAACGTCATGAAAGCTCGAATTGCGTCATCCATGCGGTCAGGTCCTCAAGCGCCCGTTGTCCCGTGAGCCGTCGTTTGCGCTCCTTGTCTTTCGTCGGTGTGGCAAGGGGAGGAAAGAGCCCGAAATTCGTATTCATCGGCTGAAAATGACGAGGGTCCGTGGTCGTGATGTACGACAGGAGACAGCCATGCGCCGTGGTTGGCGGCGGCGTAACCAACGGCAATCCTTTAAGACCACGAACGGCGTTGATTCCTGCCAACCCTCCCATCGCAGCGGAATCAGTATAGCCCTCGACGCCGACCAGTTGTCCTGCAAAGAAGAGGGTGCCGCGCGCCTTGAACTGAAGGGTATCGCGCAGTAGTTGGGGAGAATTAATAAACGTGTTGCGATGCAGGCTGCCGTAACGCAGAAACTCCGCCTGCTCAAGACCGGGAATCATGCGAAACACACGCTTCTGATCCCCGTAAGTCAATTTAGTCTGGAACCCCACGAGGTTGTAACAGGAGCGATGGGCGTTTTCCGTCCGGAGTTGTACCACAGCATAGGCTCGCAATCCCGTCTTGGGATTCACCAGGCCCACCGGCTTCAACGGACCGAACTGCATGGTCTGGCGGCCCCGTTCTGCCATCACTTCGATGGGGATACAACCTTCAAAATAGGACGTCTTTTCAAATTCCTTGGGTTGGACTTTCTCCGCCGCGAGCAACGCGTCATAGAAAGCGTTGTAGGCCGGCTCGTCCATCGGACAGTTGAGATAATCATCCCCGCCCTTGTCGTAGCGGGACGCGAGAAATACGACATCCATATTGATGGAATCGGCATCCACGATCGGAGAGATCGCATCGTAAAAATACAAATGTTTCGTGTGGGTCAATTGCGCAATCGCCTGAGACAGTTTGTCGGATGTCAGCGGGCCGGTTGCCAGAATGCAGAGACAGTCTGTTGGAATCTCAGTGACTTCCTCATGCAGAATGCGAATGTTCGGATGCCCTTCCAGCGCCTGGGTAATCTTGAGTGAAAACTGTTCGCGATCGACGGCCAAGGCCGATCCTGCCGGCACCCGGACCTCATCCGCCACCCGAATAATGAGCGAGTTGAGGCGGCGCATTTCCTCTTTCAGGATGCCAGGAGCATTCAGTAGATCCGTGGAGCCGAGCGAATTCGAACAGACCAGTTCTGCCAAACCACCGGTCTTGTGTGCTTGCGTCATCTCTTTGGGACGCATTTCATAGAGCGTCACTTTGGCTCCACGATTGGCGGCCTGCCACGCCGCTTCAGATCCGGCCAGACCACCCCCGATAATAACGATGTCATCGCGCATACGAGTGAGACTCCGCGAAGAAAGACTGAGAGCGGAGGCATTGTAGGAACCACGTTTTGGGGATGTCAAGGCAACTTCGCGGCACACGACGCATGGCGTCACGGTTGATCCGATTTATGCCCCCGTGCTAGACTCCGCCGCATGTAGGCGATTAGCTCAGGGGTAGAGCGCTTCCTTCACACGGAAGAGGCCACTGGTTCGATACCAGTATCGCCTACCATATTCTCTACCTCCCCTTTCCCCCCTTCTCGATCCATACCCCCGGCCTAAACCAACGGTTTTCATGATAATGCCTGAACCGCTCCATTCCTGGACAGAATCTTGGAGGTCAGCTACACTCAGTCTATCGAGAGACCGTCGACTCTGAACCGTACAAGACAAGTGAGGTCATCAATGCGGACTACAGCTCTTGCCATGGGAATTCTCCTTCTAGCCACCGCAGCTGGCTGTGCCGGAAACCGCCAGGAACAGGCGTCGGCCGATGCAGATGGAGGTTATACCGCCCCGGCCAGCATTTACAGTGTGATGGACCCCACATCCTTGGTCTACACCGATGTGGCGGCCGGAGCAGCCCCGAGTGATAACCCCTGGCGCTGGACCGGTTTTCTACTGCACCCTGTCGGGGTCGCGTTGGATTACGGCGTGAACCGGCCGATTTACAAGCTCACCAGCAAGATGCCCTACCTTTTCGGGTACACGTCTGAGGATTCGATGTTGGATAGCCAACGGCGATAATCTCCGCAGGCACGTCGTCCTCAGATTCAACTCAACGCCCGCTTTCCTCACGAGAGCGGGCGTTGCCTTACCACCCAGTTGGCAAACCCTTTTACGTTTCGTGTATGCTCCCTTCGTGAATCGGACTCCACGTGACACGCATGCACCTCATGCTGTGCCCCTTCGCCTCTGGATGGTCTGCGGGCTAGGACTGAGCCTTTTACTGAACGCCTGCGAGACTCCGGCTCAAAAACCGATCCTCCCGCCATCTAAAAGCGATCTGGTGCTCCTGAAGCCAACGACCCTCTGCACTTCGAAATCCGACTTCCTCAAGACACATCCTGCCTCTACTCTCAAGACACACGACTGGGGCACCGGACAAGAGTTGGTTCTCCCTGCCGGCCAAAGCCCATCACATGGCGACGAATCCTACTTTTTCGATGAAGATGGCATGCTGGTCGGAACCCTCTTTACCTTTCCATCCGGGCTTGACTTGAATCCCTACCCAGTCCTACGCCAAACCTTAACGCTGCTGAAGCCAACATTGGAGTTCTATCTCAACGTGGCCAATCTGTCCACAAAGACGAGCATGGATTCCAGCGCCCTGTATGAAACCGGCGACGAGAAAACAACGACACAGTACTTGGTCATTGGCGCGCGCGAGCAACCGGCGCTCCTCCAGGCTTCTGTGACGATCGACCCCTATGTACGGCTATTCTCACCCTATCGACGCGAGTTCTTGGAACGGTTGCGCCATCCGAGTGGACAAAAGCCCGGGCAACAGCTCGACAGTCAAGGCGCAGAGGACAAAGAACCCTTCCTCTCGCTCCAGCAGTTCGCGCGCGGCCAAACCGCGCAGCTTTCCTACTGCGGAACCCAGAACTACGATACCGCAGCCACTGCCTACCAGAAAGCGATCGCAAGCGGCTTTACGAACAAAGTCTGGCTGGCAGAAGCTCACCACAAACTGGGCCTGGCCTGGGAAGGGAGGGGAGAGCTCGAGCAGGCCAAGAGAGAGATGCTTCAGTCGTTGACCATCAGACCCAATACTCCTGAAATTCTGAACAACCTCGGCACGGTGTATACCAAGATGGGAGACAAGGCGAATGCCCTCGCCTCATTTGAAAAAGCCGTCACACTTCGCCCCAACTATGCCATTGCCCGATACAACTTAGGCGAGGCCTACGAACCCACGGATCCCAAGCGGGCCCTTTCGGAGTATGAGACCTATCTCGCGCTGGTCGATGGTATCCCCGATGAAGCCGGTCGAATCGCTCTCGTCCAACAACGCGTCAAAGCGTTAAAACATTAGTCATTCACAAAACGGTTGTGCGGCACTTCGAATTGGTTCGAGGTGGAGCAGCACAGCACATTCAACGCCGAATCTTCTCTTCCTGTTCTTCCAGCGTCTTGCAGTTGATGCAGAGGGTGGTGACTGGGCGTGCTTTCAGTCGCGGATAGGGAATCTCTTCTTCACAGCGCTCACAGATGCCATAGATGTTCTGGTCCATTCGCTCAAGCGCCTCGTCGATCTTCTTGATCAACCGTTGCTCGCGCTCACGGATACGCATCGTAAAATTCTGCTCGGCCTCCGCAGACGCCTGATCGCTGACATCCGGGAACGCTTCCTGACCGTTTGGATTGGCGAGACCCTCGACCACCTCGTCTACCATGGCTTTGCGCTGCCGCTCAAGGTCACGACGAATAGCCGAGTACTTTTTCCCCTGGGACGATTTCTTGGCTCTGCGCTTGGCAGGGACTGGGTGCGCCGCTGATGGAGTGGGAGGAATGCGCTTCGCGGAAGAGCTTGCTTTCATACTGCAACCTACCTGAGGAGTAAACCGGTTCGAAATGAGCGGAACTATAACAGGGGCCTGGAGGGTGGGTCAATGGGCAGCCTGGACCTGGCAATCTTCTTACCGACCGGCTTGCGCTAGAGATCCCGACGGCCTTCGATCGACTTGAGCAACGTCACTTCGTCGGCATATTCGATATCCATCCCGACCGGAATGCCATAAGCGATGCGCGAGACCCTGGCCCCGAGAGGTTTCAGTTGGTTCGTTAAATAGATGGCGGTTGCCTCACCCTCGATCGTCGGACTCGTCGCGAGGATCACTTCCTCAATTCCCCCAAGCTTCACCCGATCGACCAACTCCTCGGCCCTGATATCGGACGGCCCGACGCCGTCCAACGGAGACAAGGCGCCGAGTAACACATGATACAAGCCGCGGTAGGCTCCCGCCCGCTCGATGGCATAGGTCGTACTCGGTTCTTCCACCACCAGGATTCTCGTCTGGTCCCGCTTCGGATCGAGACAATATTCGCAGAGCTCTCCCTCGGCGATGTTCCGGCATTGTCGGCAAAATGAGAGCCCATCTTTGACGGCACGAATCGCCTCGGCCAGGCGAAGCGCGTCTTCGCGCTCAGCCTTCAAGACATGGAACGCCAATCGCTGCGCCGTTTTCTGGCCGATGCCTGGAAGACGGACTAACTCCCGCACCAACCGTGCAAGTAATCCTTGTTGATCAACCGCCATGACGTGATCGCCTGCCAGATGAGTCTGCGGAAAACCTGTTGTGCCACGGTGAAAATTCGATTGTCCCCACTTCGAGGGCAATAGGATAATGCCACGCAGGATGCTCAAAAAGGCCGTCCAGCAAGGCCGCAGCGAGCGAAGAGGCGAGGCGTACGCTTTGGTACGTTGAGCCTCTGAGCGAAGCGAGAAC
>VBOM01000008.1 GCA_005877535.1 Nitrospirota bacterium
ACAAGGCCCATCTCGTCGCCGTACCAGCGGTAGTCGTGTCGTTGCTGCTCTCCCTCTTGGTCTTCTTCGACGTGGCAGACGGCCACCAGACGAGCTTCACTCTCTACACCTGGCTAACCTCGGGCTTGCTCGATATTCACATCGGCTTTTCTATCGACCGGCTGACCGCTGCGATGTTGCTCCTGGTCACAACCGTCAGTTCGCTCGTCCACATCTATACCATCGGATACATGCGCGGAGATCCTGGCTATGCCCGCTTCTTCAGCTACATCGCCCTCTTTACCTTTTCGATGCTGATGTTGGTCATGGCGGACAACCTGCTTCAACTCTTCATCTTCTGGGAAGCAGTCGGTCTCTGCTCATATTTGCTCATCGGCCACTGGTACGAGCGGCCAGCTGCCTGCTCCGCCGCCACCAAGGCCTTCATCGTCAACCGCGTCGGCGACTTCGGCTTCATGCTCGGCCTCCTGTTGGTCTGGTCCAGCTTCGGCTCACTCGACTATGACGAAATTTTTGCCCGCGCGCACGAGTCCGCAGGCGACGTCATGAATGTCCTCGGTCCGTTTGGTGGAACCTGGCACGTTTCCGTGCTCACACTCATCTGCGTCTTATTGTTCACCGGTGCAGTGGGCAAATCGGCCCAAGTGCCGCTCCACGTCTGGCTGCCGGATGCGATGGAAGGCCCCACCCCCATCTCGGCGCTTATTCATGCTGCGACGATGGTCACGGCGGGCGTGTTCATGGTCGCGCGATTGGCTCCGCTGTATAACCTGTCTCCCGTCGCCATGGCGGTCGTGGCGATCACCGGCGGAGTGACGATGGTCGTTGGGGCGACCATCGCCTTGACCCAGACCGACATCAAGCGTGTCGTGGCCTACTCGACAGTCAGCCAGCTCGGCTACATGATAATGGCTTGTGGTCTCGGCGCCTATGCCGCCGGCATGTATCATCTCCTGACCCACGGCGCGTTCAAAGCCCTCCTGTTTCTTGGTTGCGGGTCCGTCATCATCGCCCTGCATCACGAGCAGGATATGCGACGCATGGGCGGGTTGAAAGACAAATTGCCGGTCACCTATTGGACGTTCGTGGTGGGCTCGCTCGCGCTCGCAGGATTCCCCCTGACGTCAGGATTCTTTAGCAAGGACAACCTGCTTGTCTCGGCCTGGTCGGCTGGCCCGCTCGGTCAATGCTTGACGATTCTGGGACTCGTGACTGCGTTCATGACGGCGTTCTACAGCTTCCGGCTGGTCTTCGTCATGTTTTGGGGCCCTTTGCATGTCGACCCTCATCATTCAACCCACATACATGAACCTTCGAAAACCATGACCTTGCCGCTGATAGTCCTGGCAGTGCTCAGCATCGTCACAGGCTATCTGGGCATTCCGGAGTTTCTCGGACCGACGCCCCACCTTTTCTGCCGCAACCGAACTATGGAAGCGCGTGGATATGAACGTGATCGACGGTGCGGTGAACGGCGTGGCCCGTGCGATCGCCTGGGGAGGGTGGCTCTTGAGAGTCATGCAAAGCGGACAGACACAACATTATGCGCTCGGTATGGCGCTGGGGGCTGTGGTCATTTTTACGATGTTCTTATTCTTTTAGGGAGTGTCAATGGTCAACGGTCACTGGTCAATGGGAACAACGAACACCTGTTCTCTTGCCAATGACAATTGTCTATCGACCAATGGCCGATGACGAGTTCATTTCCCTGGCTCTCACTCCTCCTCGTGCTGCCCCTTGCGGGAGCCATTGCGATGTATTTCGCGACGGAGTCGAGCGCTCGATGGATTGCGCTAGTCGCGACACTGGCCGACCTGTTCGTAGCCCTCCCGCTCTGGTGGCTCTTTGATCCACAGGCCATTCAGATGCAGTTCACCGAACATGTCGCCTGGGTCACGACCCCGCCCATTTACTACAGCCTGGGTCTCGATGGGATCAGCCTACCGCTGGTCTTGATGACCGCCGGGATCATGCCCCTCTGTGTCATGGCATCCTGGAATGCGATCACCACAAGAGTCAGGGGCTTCATGGCAATGTTACTGGTCATGGAAGTGGCCATGGTGGGGGTATTCATCGCGTTGGACTTCGTGCTGTTCTATGTGTTTTGGGAGGCCATGTTGATTCCGATGTACCTCCTCATCGGTGTCTGGGGAGGGTCCAACCGGCTCTATGCGGCCATCAAGTTCTTTCTGTACACCCTCGCAGGGAGCTTGCTCCTGCTCGTTGCCATCCTTGTCCTGTACTTTTATGGAGGACACACGTTCGACATCCTTGCCATAAGCCAGGGTTCGTACCCTGCTTCGTTGCAAATGTGGCTATTCCTGGCGTTCTTCGCCGCCTTCGCCGTGAAGGTCCCCATGTTTCCGTTTCACACCTGGCTCCCAGACGCCCACGTCGAGGCCCCAACTGCCGGCAGCGTCATCCTCGCCAGCATCCTCCTGAAAATGGGCACCTATGGATTCCTGCGATTCAGTTTACCGATGCTGCCGGACGCCAGCCGCGCTTTCACGCCCATGATGGTCGTCCTCTCGATCATCGCGATCATCTACGGCGCCTATATGGCGCTGGCCCAAGTCGATCTTAAGAAACTGATCGCCTATTCGAGCGTGAGCCACATGGGGTTCGTCACCCTGGGTCTGTTTGTCTTGAACCAACAGGGCATCGAAGGAGCCGTCCTCCAAATGGTCAACCATGGGATTACGACCGGCGGGCTGTTCCTCTGCGTCGGCATGATCTATGAACGCACTCATAGCCGGTTGATCGCCGACAATGTCGGGTTGGCCGCGCCGATGCCTCAGTATGCCACCCTGTTGGTGATTTTCGCCTTGTCCTCCCTCGGCCTCCCTGGCACCAATAGTTTTGTCGGAGAATTCCTCGTGCTCGTCGGCACCTTCCTATGGAGCAAGGCCGCGACCGCCTTTGCGTCGTTGGGCATCATTCTCGCCGCCACGTATCTCCTATGGATGATCCAGCGAGTGGTCTTCGGGGTCCCATCCCCACACCACCTCCCGAAGCTCAGGGACCTCAGCCAACGGGAGCTCGCCACGCTGGTACCGTTGGCACTGCTGGTATTTTTGATCGGGCTCTTTCCGAATCCGTTCGTGAGTCGGATGCACCAGAGCGTGACCAATACGATTGCCTCCATGTCCCGCGCGAAGGTTGCACCGACCGCCCACCCCTCTGCCGGAGGGACAGCGCCACTGTTGGCCGAGAGCGGAGAGCAGCTGAATCCCCAGGGCCCATCACGATGACTCTGTACGGCACTGACCTCATGGCCCTGCTTCCCGAGCTCATTATCGTCGTCACGGCCTGTCTCATCATCGCATTGGACCCAATCACGCCAGCCTCACGACGAGATATCCTGGCCTGGCTGAGTGTGGGTGCCCTCGCCCTCTGTCTTGGACTCACCGGCGGACAGATCAACGTACTGAATGTCCGGGTGTCTGCGTTTAGCGACCTGGTGGTGATCGATGCCTATGCCAGATTCTGGAAAATCCTCCTCTATGGCGTGACCGGCCTGACCATCTTGATGTCGCTGCCCTATTTGAAAGCGGAGCGCGTGCACCTCGGTGAATACTATGGGTTCATCCTCCTTGCCCTCTCCGGCATGATGGTCATGGTCTCCGGTGCCGACCTGCTCACGATTTATCTCGGCACCGAACTCATGTCCCTCTCGCTCTATGTAATGACCGGGCTCAACCGGTCTAAGCCTCGCTCATTGGAGGCCGCAGCCAAATACTTCGTCCTGGGCGCCTTCTCCTCGGGGATTCTGTTGTACGGCATCTCGTTGCTCTACGGCCTGGCCGGCAGCACCAAGCTGGTATCGATCGCAGGTGCGATCGGGACTCGCGGGGCTGATGATTCCCTCGTACTGATCGCCACGATTCTGATTGCAGTCGGCTTCGGCTTTAAACTCGCGACGGTGCCGTTCCATATGTGGACGCCCGACGTCTATCAGGGCGCCCCGACTTCCGTCACGGCCTTCATGGCGGTGGCCTCAAAAGCTGCCAGCTTTGCCGCATTCATGCGTGTCTTCGTCGAAGGACTCGGCGGTCTCAAGGGGGATTGGTCGTTTCTGTTCCTGCTCATCTCCGTTGCCACACTGGTGCTCGGCAATGTCGTCGCCATCGTACAGACCAACATCAAACGGATGCTGGCCTACTCCAGCATCGCGCATGCCGGCTACGCGTTGATCGGCTTTGTAGCGGCTGGACGTGGGGTCGGTGCGTCCGGGGGAACGCCCGGTCTTGCGAGTATCATGATTTACCTCGCCCTCTATTCATTCATGACACTCGGCGCCTTCGCCGTCATTGGCATGCTCAGGAAAGGCGTGGTTGAGGGAGAAGAGATTGAGGATTTCACAGGACTCGCAAAGCGCCAGCCGCTCGCGGCCTTTCTCATGCTGGTCTTCATGGGCTCACTCGCGGGTATTCCGCCGACCGCGGGCTTCATTGGAAAATTCTATGTATTCATGGCGGCAGTCGAAGCAGGATTGGCCTGGCTCGCTGCCATCGCCCTGATCTTTGCCGCCGTATCGGCCTACTACTACATGCGGGTGGTGATGGTGATGTATATGCGCGATCCGAATCCCTCTTCCGTCGCGCAGCCACGCCTCGTGACCTCGCCAGCCTTATCCTTCGTATTGGCCTGTGCAGTCGCGGGCGTGATTTTGTTCGGTCTCTTTCCCAACCCTCTTGTCAGCTTCGCTCTCCAATCCGTCCTGACTCTCAAATGAAGCTCCTCGCGGCAAGGTATGGAACATTCGGCGAAGGAGCATAATCATCTCACCGAACGATACCCTGAACAGGTGCACGAGAAGGCAACTCGTGTTACGGTGGTGACAAGCTCTTCACCCCATCGCGCCTTATGCAGCCATTACGTTTTCTCCGAGACCTCGTACGATCATTTCTGCACCATGGGTGCACCAGTCTGGCGGCCTCTCTTGCATTTTTCTCCGTGCTCTCCCTCTTCCCGCTCGTCTTCCTCTTGCTGTACGGACTGAGTTTCGTAGTGAGTCAGGACGTGATCGGGGAACAGGTCCTCCTCAGTTTCCTCAAGGGTTTCCTCCCCTCGCTGGGAGAACATGTCGTAAAGGAATTACATCGGGTGAGTGCCTTAGAAACCGTCCGATGGGCCGTGTTTCTGACCTTCGCCTGGTTCGGCACGTTGGTCTTCTATGAACTCGACTATGCATTGAACGTCGTATTCGAAAGTACCTGGCGCCGCCATCCCCTCATCTCAACCGGCATCGCCGTCGCCCTGCTCGCTGTGACGGAACTTGTGCTGCTGCTCTCCTATGGCGCGACCCAAATCATCAACTTCTTAACGGAATATGCGCCAAGACTCTGGGGGCTCGATTTTCTGGCCCTCGCAGCCCATGATCTGTTTCTCACCTATACGCTCCCCTTTGCGCTGGCCTTCCTCGCGGTCACGGGATTATATCGACTCGTTCCAAGGCGGCGGCAGCAATGGCGTGAGGCGATGATCGGGGCGCTTACGTTTAGTCTGCTCTGGATCGCAGCCAAACTCTTATTCGTGACCTATAGCACCTATGCGACCGTGTATGCCCACCTCTATGGATCCTTCTTGGAAGTCATTCTGCTGCTCTTATGGGTCTACTACTCCGCTGCCCTCTTGCTGATCGGCGCCGAAGTCGCTCACCTCCTCCAACAACAGGCACAGGTGCGGTCAGCCGCAGCCACGAGAGCCGCTCAGTCAGACCCGGCCTTGCCCAATGGCCCGGCGGCATAAAAAGAATGGTCTTTCTGGTTGATCTGGTTTGTTTGGTTTATCTGGTTTGGACTTGTTCAACCAAACAAACGAGACAGACCAGATGAACCAGACAGACCAGACCAGGCTGTCGGCTTCTGGACATTTGCTGGCGGGGATACCTCTTCGTGGCTAGAATGACAACCGGTACTAGAAGGGAACTGCCTCATGCCCGAAGATTTCGGCAAAGACATGCTCATGCTCGGTGGCACCGTGATCGGCTTCATCGCGGCGTTGTTGACCCTCATGGAGAAGCTGCTGGATGTCAAGCACCGGCTGACATCGAAGAAGGAACGCAAATCGCCTTCCACAACCGAACGCCCGGTTTCTGACTCGTTTCCCACGATCGATTTCTTTTCGTCGAAGCCCTTCCGTGGTGTCTCTTATCTTCTCTTGTACGAAACCAGCGTGATCGTTGCGGCAGGCCTGCTGCTCAACTATGTTGGGCTCACATTGAGTCGTCATATGGAGAGCATCCTGTTCCTCGACATGACTGGAACAGCGATGGTCGCCTTCCTCTTGGGCCCCTGGTGGGGAGCCATCGTGGCCCTGCTCTCGAATTCTGTTGTGAACTGGCTCTTGTACCCGGAAACCGGCGGGGATGTGGTGATTTTCCCCTGGTCGCTGGTGAGTATGACCGGCGCCTGTTATTGGGGCTGGATGGCCAGACAAACCGGCTTTCAAAAGTATCTCCGCACAGGACGCAGTTCCGCCCTGTCCCATGCCTGGTTCCTCTATATTTTTGGGGTCGGAGGCGCGCTCGTCATGAGCTTGCCGGGAACCTTTGTCCAGGCTGCACTGCATGAGCAAACGACCTTTGCCTTGAACCCCGATGTCGCCGAGTCAATGAGCCTGCGCGTACTTCAATGGGAACACACTGCGCATCTCTACCTTGAATCTCTCTTCGGGTTCACCTGGGGCGAAAGTCTGAGTTGGTGGATTGTGAATTGGTTCCAGAACTGGATCCGATATATTCCTGACAAAACCATGAGCGCCGCCATCGCGCTCGTGGTCCTCAAGTACGGCTACCCCCTATTTGAACGAGAACTGATTCATGGCGGCCCGGAGGGCGAACGTCCAAATGATGAGCGCATCCTGCCGCTGGTGTTGGGATTGCTCTACGCCCCTTCCTTCGCAGCCTTGCTCAGCAGCGAGATCTACGGAGGAGAGATTTACTGGCCTTTGTGGGCATTGCCGTGGCTGCTGATTCTAGGTGGCTATGGCTACTTGCGCTACTGGGGCATAGGCGAGGCGGCTCTACAGGCAGCGAGACTTCAACGAGCCGAGCGTTATGCCCGCGCGCTAAAACAGGTCGGCCGGGAAGCCCCCCAGGAGTTCTGTAGGCGGTTGACCTTCATGACGCTGATCGCCAGCCTGCTCTTTGCCCTCTGTCTCCCCATCCTCTTGACAGACTTTTACCGGGCCACCTTCAAATTCTTCTGCGTCGTCTACGGATTTCTGCTCGTGGTCCACCTCGTGCGTATTGCCATTGCGCAAAACATTTCCATCGCCCGGTCGGATGGCTAGCCAGAATCCAAATCGATATTCTTGAGGCAG
>VBOM01000009.1 GCA_005877535.1 Nitrospirota bacterium
GGTGTCAAGCAAGCCGGCCGCGACGCCGCGCCAGATACTCCCTGAAATGAAAGCATAGACAAAGAGGGGGCGCTCATACTAATATCGCGCGGCAATCCATTAAGTCATCAAGTTATCGCCAACCGAACTTTGAGGAGCCAATGAGACACAACTACCTGTTCACATCAGAGTCCGTGACGGAAGGACATCCTGACAAGATCGCCGACCAGATCTCCGACGGAATCCTCGACGCGATCATTGCCCAGGACAAGTATGCCCGGGTGGCCTGCGAGACGATTCTGACTACTGGAATTGCTTTCGTGGCCGGTGAAATCTCTACCAAGGCCTACGTCGAGATTCCGGATATCATTCGCGACGTCATAAAAGATGTCGGCTACACCGACGCCTCCTGGGGATTCGACTACCACACCTGTTCCGTCCTCACCGCCATTCACCAGCAGTCGGGCGATATCTCCATGGGCGTGGATTCCGGCGGTGCCGGCGACCAGGGACTGATGTTCGGCTATGCCACGAACGAAACGACTGAACTCATGCCGATGCCGATCGTCCTCGCCCATCGGCTCACCAAGCGGCTGGCAGAAGTTCGGAAAAAGAACATCCTGCCCTGGGTCCGTCCCGATGGAAAATCCCAAGTGACCGTGGAGTACAGGAACGGAAAACCGGTGCGGATCGACACCATCGTCGTCTCGACGCAACACAGCCCCGACGTGACGAACAAGCAGATCGAGCGCGACATTATGGAGAAAGTCATCAAGCCCATGATGCCGAAAGGGCTCTACGACCCGACGAGCGTGAAACACCACATCAATCCCACCGGCCGCTTCGTGGTCGGCGGTCCGATGGGCGACACTGGACTGACCGGCCGCAAGATCATCGTCGACACCTATGGCGGTCACGGCAGCCATGGAGGCGGCGCCTTCTCCGGCAAAGATCCCACGAAAGTGGACCGGTCGGCCTCATACATGGCCCGCTACATCGCGAAGAACATCGTCGCCGCCGGGTTGGCCCAGAAGTGCGAAGTACAGCTCGCCTATGCGATCGGGGTGGCCGATCCCGTCTCTGTGCTGGTAGACACAAAGGACACGGAAAAGGTAGCGGTCGAGAATCTGGATAAGCTCGTGCGGAAACACTTCCCCTTGACCCCACGCGGCATCATCGACTACCTCAAGCTCCGCCGACCGATCTTCAGAAAGACCGCATCGTACGGGCACTTCGGTCGGAACGAACCGGAGTTCACTTGGGAAAAGACCGATAAGGCCAAACTCTTGCGCAGAGACGCAGGTCTGTAATCAACACTGTGCGCGAACTACACGAAGGGGGACGGTGTAATTAACCGTCCCCCTTTTTCTGATATCCCATTACCCCTTATGCCTAACGTTTCACGCCTAACGAGGAGGAGATCAGTGGAATACGATGTGAAGGATATCAAACTCGCAGACCAGGGCAAACTTAAGATCGAATGGGCCGAAGCGACCATGCCGGTGCTGCGCCTTATTAAGAAACGGTTTCAGCGAGAGAAGCCGTTCGCAGGGCTCCGTGTCACAGCCTGCCTCCACGTGACGACCGAAACCGCCAATCTGATGAAAACCCTTCAGGCCGGCGGAGCCGATGTCCGGCTCTGCGCCTCCAATCCGCTGAGTACGCAGGATGAGGTCGCGGCGGCTCTCGTCAAACATGACGCCATTCCGACCTTCGCGATGAAAGGCGAAGACAGCAGGACCTATTATAAGCATATCCAATCGGCTATCGCCCACAAGCCTCAGATCACGATGGACGACGGAGCCGATGTCGTCTCACTGATCCATTCCAAGCGCAAAGACTTACTGGAACATGTAATCGGCGGCACGGAAGAGACCACCACCGGCGTCATCCGACTCCGCAGCATGGCCGAGAAAAAAGTGCTGAAGTTCCCGGTGATCTCAGTGAACGACGCAGACACCAAGCACCTGTTCGACAACCGCTACGGAACCGGCCAGAGCACGATCGACGGCATCATCCGCGCGACAAACCGATTAATCTGCGGCACCACCTTCGTGGTCGCCGGCTATGGCTGGTGCGGGCGCGGCATCGCGATGCGTGCCAAGGGCATGGGCGCCGATGTCGTCGTCACTGAGATCGATCCGGTCAAGGCGATTGAAGCGGTGATGGATGGGTTCCGCGTCATGCCGATGGAACAGGCCGCGCTGGTGGGAGATTTCTTCGTCACGGTCACCGGCAACCTCAAAGTCATCCGCGGTGAACACTTCGCCAAGATGAAGGAAGGGGCCATCGTCTGCAACTCAGGCCACTTCAACGTCGAGCTGGATATTCCCGCCTTGGAGAAATTGAGCCGTAAGAAGCGGCTCATCAGACCCGGCGTCGAGCAATTCACACTGAAGACCGGCTGTCGGGTAAGTCTGCTCGGCGAGGGACGACTCGTGAATCTGGCGACGGCCGAGGGCCATCCTTCCAGCGTCATGGACATGAGTTTCGCCAACCAGGCGCTCGGCGCAGAGTATTTGGTGAAGAATTACAAGAAGCTGGAGAAGAAGGTCTATCCGGTCCCGCCGGTGATCGACAAGGAAATCGCCCGCCTCAAACTCGCCGGCATGGGAATGCAGATCGATAAGCTGACGAAGGAGCAGGTGAAATATTTGGCGTCGTGGGAAATGGGGACCTGATGGCGGGATGGGCTAGCCCGCCCTGCTCAAGTGCTCCGGCTCGACCGCACTAAGTGTCGCATCTGCTGGCCTGCGGAACTCGCTGGCTCCGGCGCGATGCGCGAACCCAGCTTCGAACAGTCCTCGTCCTCCGCTTCGCGGACCGCATCTGCTCACTAAGTCGCGGTGCCCTCGCCTCCGCAATTCGCGATGCGGGCTAGCCCATCCCGCCATCAGCGTTAGGACAAAAGCACTCCGCGATAGAGGGGGAGAGAGGAGACAAAAAGGCCACCGCGTGCAGGTGGCCTTTTTGTTTGTCTGCGGCCTTGCTGGGATGCCATTTTGAGCATCCTGCATTCGGATGGTGCCCGGTGAACGCAGGCACTTGAGAGCACCCACACAACACCTGCTAGAGAGAGAACAGAAGAGAAGGCCGCCTACAAAGGCGGCTTTTCTTTTTGGTCAGTTTCCGCTTTCCTTTCCGCAGAGGCTCAGCGGGTCCCCACTCCTTCGGCAAAATCGCGCCGGGAGCACCAACTGCCCTTTCACTGCTTATAGGTGGCCTTCGTGATTGATAAGGCGCTCGACGCAGATGGTCACTCTTAGCAGCCAAGAGGAACTGATTTTTTCAGAAGACTTCCCTCTCTTCTCGCACACGAGCTCGTTTAATTTCCCTGTCTACTATCCCTATATATTGATCAATCCAGCGACGTACATTTCTATTGGTCTCGCCTCGTTTGAAATTAAGAAGGTGTTCTTTCTTGCCACTAAGATGGGAGCTTTCAGGTCCTGTCCAGCCTTCTGTTGAGAAGTTTGCCATCATTTCATTTTTGACATCGTCCCTGTCTCCATATCGTGCCAGCAGTTCCCGAGCCAGACAAATATGACCTGCTTCTCTGAAAAGAACCTTTGGCACCATACTGGCCAAATACCGCGCACGCTTGGGCATGCCCTCATCCACCCATTCCCACAGCTTTCTAAGGGGGATGAGCTGTAACACACCTCCCTTTTCCCGGGAGAACTCATCACCACGCAGCCATTGTGTGATATGAAATGCTCTTGAGTCGATTGGTGGTCCTAGACGTTTTGCGATCTCTTCCCATACTTGTTCAGAATATCTCTCAGCTATCTGGTTGAGGACCTCGATAGAAGACTCATAGGGATCGTCGATAATGGTTCCGTCCTCGCCAAAGTGTTCAAGCATGACTGTAGCAAGCTCCAAACTGCGAGCTGGATATTTCTGCACATACCATTTCCCCATTCGGGACCAGTTGTAGTCCCGCATGGACTCGCGTACCTTCTTGCTCTTTGTAAATAGGGTTGGGTGAGTGAGAAGTTTTAGCCCAAGGTCTTCCGGTAGCTCATAACGTGATTCCTTACGGCAGTAAAAGAATTGACATAAGTCCAATGCTATAGAGATTGCAGGTTTGTTATGTTCTTGGATTAGCAGGTCAATCCATTTTCTGAAGGTATCTTCTGACAAGTTTCGGGAAGCAATTCCATAGGCAAACATGCGGAGATGTTCAAACCCAACAATCCCCCTTTGAACCAAGGACAGTACACGTTCGGCAGCACGATCTGTTATAGGTCCTGATCTCCATGTGAGTTCAGGAATCCAGATGAGCAGCTTTAAGGCTTCTAGAATTTTATCTAGCTCCTCCTCCCATTTTGGTTGGTTCCTTTCGAAGAGAGCACGGAAATATCCGGACAGGAAATATACATTTGTTTTTTCTGCAAAATTCTGGTGTGCTTCAATCAGCACGGGCAGGAGTTCGAAGTTAACGTCAGCAAGGCCAAGTTGATAGCCAAACTGCAAGCCTTTCTCTGCCTCACTGGTAACGAGCCATTCAAGTTCCTGAGTCAAAAGCTCTCTGTTCTGCGCGGCCTTCTGCGCTAATTCATTGGTTCGTCTTTTTCCTGTTCCGGCTTGAGGACCCTCTTCGTCATGATCGTCTTCGAGCATGTCCATTCCCACATAGCGTTTCAATTGCGACGTAAAATCATTTCCCTCCAATCGTTGCTTAAACTCTTCAAGCTTACATCGGATATCGGGTAGCAGTTGTTTCCCATCATAATGTAGGACTTCGATGAGGGTTTTCAGTACGGCTTTCTTGTCTGCATAACCTTTGAGGAGTAATAAATCCAGAGA
>VBOM01000010.1 GCA_005877535.1 Nitrospirota bacterium
GAAGAATGAGTCCTCGGGAGCGGTGCAGTAAAATGTTCACTGCGCTTTGCTGTTCGTCTTTGCCCAGAATGTCCAATCTTTCGCGAAGCAACTGCCATATCCGTCCGTAGGCGTCCCACCACTCGGCATATGTCCTTGGAGTCCATCCTTCTGGCCCTTTCCTGAGACCTGCCATGTCACTATTTCCATGTCTTACAAAATGCTCAGTTTCCAGAGCCCTTTCACAAGCAGCTAGCCCCAGCTTACGTATCTCTGAAGAACTAGATTCAAGAGTTTCGATTAGGACCGGGATTCTTTCTTCCGGTGGGGCAGAGGAAGAAGCGACACGACCTGGCCCGAGAGTAAAGAGGTCCC
>VBOM01000011.1 GCA_005877535.1 Nitrospirota bacterium
AGTCCGGTCATTCAGGGGAAACGCTGTATAACATACTCCCCTCCGCCCTTTCAAAGCACGACGAGGCGTAACAGGATGCTGAAAAATCCCGCCAGCTTCGTTCTCGTCTCATCGAAATCCTCAACGTACCCCTGAGGGTACGCCTCCGGTTTCGATTCGCCTGCGGCCTTGCTGACAGCCTTTTTGAGCATCCTGAGGTTTCTTGTACAACTGCACCACTATCTAAAGTACCAACAATGTATCGTATAAAGCAGCGCTTCCCACAGCCTGTAAGGATGTGCGTATCATCGCCGACAAGACGACGCCGGAGAAACGGCGAGGTGGTGACGGGAGCTATCGGTGTGGATTCTAGCAGCTCAACGAATCCTTACAGGGCGCGTAGAGGCGTGAAATCAGCATCGACCCCTTGGCGTCAGACGGAGATGCAACATGCGCAATACTCAAGACAGTTGCTAGCACCCTTATATTATATTCCCCAGGTTACCGAATAGCTTAGCTTGAAAGTGGGTGCTCATCTGGATACCATGTGCACCCAGCGCTAGGTATTCCACGTGCAGTTTGCTCATCTATCTCTTCAAGCTCACCTATAGTAATCTCTGGAGCATCCTCCTTCTCATTGAGGAGAATTAACCGTAGGTCATCAGTAAGCTTTCTTTGAATAGCTGTCGCGGCTTGATTTACGTTAGCCCCCGAAGCTGCCCGTATCGTAACAAATCCTAACCGCCTGCATGTGCCATCGAGATTTGCCCAACAGTTTCTGCCCTCAATAAGAGTCTTATAGAATTTAACCATTTAATGCGCTCCGTCACCACATCGAAGGGTCAGGAGGGGAAGTGAATGGTGTCAGCTGCCATTATTCACCAGAACTCACGGCCATCAATCAAACAATCGTTCCAGACACCTTTTTGAGCCCACGTTTCATGCGCCAAGGCAACAACGGGGATGCGACAGAAAAGTTCGCATTCGATTGTCTGCAGTCGTGTATAACAGGAACGGCTTCCCTCAGGATGCTCAAAAAGGCTGTCCAGCAAGGCCGCAGCGAGTGAAGGCCGGAGGCGTAACCTCTGGGGTACGTTGAGGATCTGAACGATGCGAGAACGATGCTGGCGGACTTTTTCAGCATCCTGCTACGGTGTCGATTCCTTGATTTTAGCGGCCGTCTGCTCGGCTGAGTTCTCCAATGTACTTTCCACCTGACGGGCCTTATCCAGCGGAGTCTTTATAGAATCCACCGCAGCCTGGCCTGCTGCCTGCGTCGCCGCATTGCCGGACTCCGCCGCGGCCCTCGTCTTTTCCGCCGGCGTCTCCTGGCTACAGCCTGATAGCCCCACCACCGCTAGCAACCCGAAAGTGAATAGCAGACTGCCTCTGGATTTCTTCATCTCAATCTCCTTATCCATCCCCACAATTCAACACTCAACGTCGCAAAATGCTCAAAAAGGCTGTCAGCAAGGCCGCAGCCGATGGAAGCACCGGAGGCGTAGCCTCGGGCTACGTTGAGGATGCTTTCGAGGCGAGAACGATGCTGGCGGTCTTTTTCAGCATTTTGCTTAGCAATCGTACCTGCGAGGTGCCGTACCGACAAGTGATTGCGAAAACAAGTACTTTGAACGCCGAACCTGTCTCCGTTATAATCGCGTCACTCAAGAGGAGATCCCTATGGCAACCGCCAACCAAGAACACCAATCACAGCTTCGCCAGATCGCCGAACTCATGCTCGCCGTTGCGGGCGAGTCCGTGGTCGTCATGAAACGGAATGCCCCGGAGCGGGCCTTAAAATTGAAGCGGCACGATGAGTGGGGCATTTACCTCGAGTTTCTCAAGGTCATGTTCAATCTCACCGACCGGCTCTCCGCGCTTCATCTGCCGATCAAAGAACAGCCTCAGTTCATGGACAGTCTCGAGGATGCTGTCACACTGCAGTTGAAGAACGCGCTCGAACCGGCATTCGGTTCCGGCTCCGACCAAACAGAAATCATGCTCACCATCGGCGCCGCAGTTGCGGAGAGTCGGCAGGCCTATGAGCGGTACCGGTTCCTCATCACCGAAAACAATCCCGTGAAGGACGAGATGTTGAAAGACTTTGGCGGGCGGGTCGCCGACACGATGGGAATCGCAGGAAATACGCAAGTGTCCGCGGCCGCAACGCTCTGCGCAAGCGCCGTGATTCCGGCCATCAAGGCGATCTTGGCCGGAGACGAGCCGCCAGCCGCTGTGGTCAGTACAGCCACCCAAGCAACCCATACCACGCCCGCACCACCACCCTCCCTCGCGACGCCCGGGCTCCAAGGTCCGACGGGAACCGAAATCAAGTTGGTGAGCGTAATGTCGACCGTCGCCGGAGAAGAAGTGGAAACGCGATGGGGGCTGCACCCTCGATTTCGACAGGATCTTCCCCCGGAGGACATGCAGCAAGTCGCCAAACTGATGAACCGAGTTGCTAAAATACTTGGCGAACGGTATGCCTCCGTGGCATTCTCAGACGAATGGACATCTTGGCATAAGGCCGGTCACGCGTGAGCTTAGCAGGATGCTGAAAAAGTCCGCCAGCTTCGTTCTCGATCCCGCGGACAGCAGACGGTTTACCGAAAGGCATTCCGGCAAGTCTCTCACGTCTCAAGGAATTGGCGCTTAATCTTTGGTGGAGTTGGACTCCGGAAGCCCGTAGACTGTTTGAACACATCGATCCGACCCTCTGGGTGCTGACCCACCACAACCCTGTCAAACTACTGGCTGACGTCAGGCCTGACCGACTCATGCACCTTGCCGAAGACCCGTCGTATATGCGGCTATACTCTGCCGCCCTCAAGATATTCGACGCGTACCGGCAGAATGGACACAGTTGGTTTAAAACACAACACGGTGATTTGAAAGCTCCCATCATCGCCTACTTCTCTGCTGAATTTGGTCTACATAGGTCCATTCCTATCTACAGCGGTGGTCTGGGCATTCTCGCCGGAGACCATTGCAAGGAAGCCAGTGATCTCGGTGTCCCCCTGGTGGGAGTGGGATTCATGTATCCGCAAGGGTATTTTCGGCAGCGGATCACGCCGGAGGGATGGCAGGAAGCGGCCTATGCCCCGTTTAACCAAGCAGAATCGCCGATTCATCCCGCCCTCACTCCATCAGGAGACGCGTGCAGGATTAAGGTCGAGATCGGTAACCGGGTCGTGGCTGCAGCGGTCTGGAAAGTGCTCGTCGGGCTGGTTCCCCTCTACCTCATCGATACAGACGTTCCCGAGAACAGTCCTGAAAATCGGGCTCTATCTGCTCGACTGTATGGAGGCGATCAAGAGATGCGCCTCTGTCAGGAGTTTCTGTTGGGTATCGGCGGTGTCCGTATGCTTCGTGCATTGGGCATCGCGCCTACGGTCTGGCATGCCAATGAGGGCCACTCCGCCTTCCTCACATTGGAGCGCATTCGTGAATTGGTCCAGAAGGGATCAACGCACGCGGACGCTTGCGAGATCATCCGCCAGAGCACGGTGTTTACCACGCATACACCAGTACCGGCCGGTCATGACATATTTCCCCATCACCTCATGGACCGATACTTTGCCGGCTATTGGGAACAGTTGGGCCTCTCGCGAGAAGACTTCCTCCGCCTCGGAGATACCTCCGAGGCCCAGAGGCAAGGCTTCAACATGACGGCACTCGCCATCCGGCTGGCCGCCCATGTGAACGGGGTCAGTCGTGAACACGGGCAGGTCTCGCGGGAGATGTGGCAACATATGTGGCCCGGCCTGCCGATCGAACAAGTCCCAATCCGCAGTGTGACCAACGGCATTCATGCGCCGACCTGGGTCGCGCCGGAACTCAACCAACTATACGGCAAGTATCTCGGCCCCGAATGGGCGGAGAAATGCGATGACACGGCGATGTGGCAACGGATCCTGGATATCCCCGACCACGAACTCTGGGCCGTACGCCAAACCATGAAACGTAAACTCATGAGCTTCATCCGGGAACGTGCCAGGAGCGGCTGGATGCAGGGGAATCTGCAAGCCTCGCAGGTCTTGACGCAAGGCACATTGCTCGACCCCGAAGCGCTAACCATCGGCTTCGCCAGGCGCTTTGCCACCTACAAGCGGGCGACCCTGTTGTTCCGCGACCTTGAACGCCTGAAACGATTGCTCCATAACCAGTGGCGTCCCGTCCAATTGATCTTTGCCGGCAAGGCCCACCCGGCCGATGAACCTGGCCGCTATTTCATCCATGAAGTTCTGAGCTTTTGCAACGACCATAAGTTGGGCGGCCACGTGGCATTCCTCGAAAACTATGATATGCACATGGCGAAGTTCCTTGTTCAAGGGGTTGACATTTGGCTCAACACCCCACGCTTCCCCTTGGAGGCGAGTGGAACAAGCGGGCAAAAAGCCGCGCTCAACGGCGTCATGAACCTCAGTGTCCTTGATGGGTGGTGGAAAGAAGGCTACAACGGAGCCAACGGATGGGGTATCGAACCCTTAGTCGGGAACCAGGACATTCAGGCCCAGGACGAGCATGACGCGCAACAGCTCTACCGTATGCTGGAGCAAGAAGCCATTCCTCTCTACTATCAACGAGACCTTGACGGAATACCACGCGGCTGGCTACAGATCATGAAGGAAAGTCTTCGGACCAATGCCCCTCGCTTCTGCACCAAACGAATGGTCAAGGAGTACGTCGACACGATGTATGCGCCGGCTATGGTCCTCGCGCCCTCCACATGGTAAACGACCGTCGATCCGGACCCCTGGCAGGCAGTGGAAAAACTATTGCGGCACAGTGGAAATTCAATGACCAGCAGGTCTGGGCCAAAGTAAGAACCCTCGCAGGATGCACAAAAAGGCCGTTCAGCAAGGCCGCAGCGACCGAGGAGGCGAGACGTACGCTTCGGTACGTTGAGCCCCTGAGCGATGCGAGAACACCGCATGGGACGAGGCTCGTCTCGGCGCGCCTGGGCTGGGCGGGTGAGAAGAGCGACTTTTTCAGCAACCTGTTGGAGAGAGCCTGTCACTGCGCCACCATCGTACCCTTGCACCTGCTCCTGCAGCTCACCCTCTGGTCGATTGTCATGAGCCTCCCCCCTGCAGATGCCCGCACGTCGATGGCGCCGACTGGCTCAGCCCTCGAACGTGAAGCCACAGAGGCGTTCAATCATGCCGAATACGACCAGGTCCTGAAGCTCTGGCAATCGCTTCCGCCCGAGGCCACCACATCGAAACCGCTCATCCGGCTTGCCTTCCAGAGCTCCCTCAGGCTTGGGCGACCAGAAGAAGCCCTCATCCTCTATCACCGGCTAGTCTCTACAGACCAACCGGACGATCCAACCCTATTACGACCCTTGGTACTCAGCTTTCTGACCAGCCATGTCCGCGACCCGCAGGAGTATGTGCGGATCTCAGCCTATACGGTGCTGGCTGAACTCGGCCTCGCAGAAACACAGGCGGTCCTGGAAGACGGGCTGCTCGATGCATCAGTCCTGGTGCGGGCTCGTGCCGCGGACGCCATCGGCAAAGCCGGACTCGCAGGGAAGTCCGGCCCTTTGCGACGGGCCCTGAACGACGCGATGCCGGCCGTGCGAATTGCCGCAATGAACGCGCTCAGTGAGGCCAACGTCACCGACATCATGCCCTACCTCATCGAAGTCGCAAGAACGGACGACGGACCTGAAGCCGTGTTTGCCTATGCGGCATTGTATAGGCTCGGCAAACAGGACATGCTGACCGACATCACCGGAGCGGCGACGCTTCCGGACCCCGATGTCCGCATGGCAGCCTTGGGAGTGTTGGGACAGCTGAAGCGCCCATCCAGTCTATCGGTCCTGAGCCAGGGAGTGTACGATCCTGAGCCGTCGGTTCGCGCGTTCGCCGCTGGTGCATTGGGAGACTATGGACAAGTCGGTGGCGTCGCGCCATTAACCCATGCCCTAGGGGACGAAAGCGCCCGCGTGCGCGCGATGGCTGCCACGAGTCTTGGTCGGCTGGGGATTCGCGAAAATCACCCGTTGCTGCGGGCTCTCACGCGGGATGCCGATTTGCAGGTGCGGGCCAGTGCGGTGGAAGGCCTGCTTCGACTGGGTGACACATCGGCTGTCCCGCTCGCAGCGGACTTGGCGAGACACCCGGACCCCTCTATCCGAGCAGCGGCAGCCCATGCGCTGGCGGCCACCTCCGACAAGCAAGCAGTGGCAATTTTACAGACGCTCCTGCAAGACCAGCAACCACAACCACGTCTCTCAGCGGCGAAAGCCCTGGGCAAGAGCGGTGCACCGGTGACGACGTTGCTCAAAAAAGGCTTGGAAGACTCAGACGTCGCCGTTCGCCTTGCTGCGGCGGGAAGTCTGCTCCAACAACTCCGCCGTTCCACAAAGGTTCCTAGCAAGCTGCGGAAAAACAATTTCGGCATAACAGAACATCGATAATCTGTATGTCTGGGATAAGAACGGAGCACTCCCGCAGGATGCTCAAAAAGACCGTCCAGCAAGGCCGCAGGCGAATTGAAACCGGAGGCGTACCCTCTGGGGTACGTTGAGGATTTCGATGAGCCGAGAACACCGCTGGCGGTTTTTTTCAGCATCCTGATACGTCGTTAGTCGAAAGGATCGAATTATGTGGAAATTTATCGCCGTTCTTGTTCTAGCCGCCGCGTCGTTTGGTCTCGGGTTCTATTTCGGCCAGCGTCCGGTCGGCACGCTGCAACAGACGGTCCTGGACCTTCAACATTCGCTCAAAAACACGTCGCGCGACATCTTCGACACCACGATGGGAATCGAGAAAGACTTGCGCAGACGGCAGGGACTGATCGACACCAAGTCACGGGTGGTGCAGGCGAAGTCAGAACTGTTCGATAAAAACTTTGGGGAAGCCGCCAAGCAACTAGGCGAGGCGGCCGAGACGCTGGAGAATGCCACGAAGGGCGCAAAGCAAGACGAGTCGATCCTCGCCGTGCGGGCCCTGACCGGAACGCTTCGGGAAGTGAGACTTGAATTGTCGATGGGGAGACCGGTGTCGATCAAGAAGCTCGATGAAATTCAGCAGGAGGTTGACCGGCAGCTGAATAAATAACCTGCAGGCTGTTGAAAAAGTCCTCCAGCTGCGTTCTCGCATCGCTCAGAGGCTCAACGTACCGAAGCGTACGCCTCGCCTCTTTGCTTGCTGCGGCCTTGCTGGACGGCATTTTTGAACAGCCTGCGGGCTATTTTCACCCCAATCGGTCCGGCACAGTTTTCAGCGGTGTCAAAATAATCTGACGACCCTGCTACGTGTTGGCGGGCTGTTTCTTCCACTTCGCGAGAATCCGCTCCACCCGCATCCGTACCACCAGGTCCGGATCCTTCATCAACAGCTTGATCGCATCCCGGCCCCGGTCGTCGCCGATCGCCTCGAGCGCCGCCGCAGACGTCAAGCGGGTAAACCAATCACTGTCGGAAAGCATGTCGATAAGGGGGGAGATCGCTTCAACATGTTTGATCCGTCCTAAGGCCAGCACCGCTTGCTTCCGAACATTCTCGTCTTTGTCTTTCAGCGCTTGAATCAATCGCGACAACGCCGGTTCACCCAGCTCGACCAACGCGTTGACCGCATCATCCTTGAACTCGTCATTTTTCAGCTGAAGCATCAACGGATCGAGCACACGTTCGTCACGAATCTTCCCTAACGCGGCAATCGCATACTTCCGAACGTCCCAATCACGGAGCAACTTGATCAACAATTCAACGGCAGGAGAACCGATCTGCCCCAACCCTTCAATCGCGACTTCCCGAACTTGCCAGTCACCGTCGCGCAAAGCATTGCACAGCGGTTCCACGCAGCGCTCATCACCCATTTCCCCAAGCGTGATGGCAGCCTCGCGACGGACCACCCAATCGGGATCCTTGAGCAGGTCAATCTGGATCTCAATCTCATCCTTGACCTTCTCTTCTTCAAGAACGACGTGCCCCGTCAGTTCCGCTGTCGGCTCAACTGGTACCGGCTGCTCTCCGGCAAACTCGGCCGCCACCTGATCGGTAAATTCATCGGTCACCGACTCTGAAACGGCGGGAGCCGCGCGTTCTTCTTTGGGTCGTGATTGTTCCATTAGTACTACCTTAACAATTCACTCACCTGTCAACTGCTCGGACAGGGCGACTACTTCGAGGCAGGAGCGGCCGTTTTCTTGCTCGCAGAATTTTTCTTGCGCAGCGCTAAGGCACGCCGTTTCCGTTGTGTCCGTCGCAGCCGCTTCCTCAGCGAACGAAGGGCTTCATCCTCTTTGAGATTCTTGTGATCGGTCAATTTTGCCGCCACCTTCTTTTTCAGTCTAGTTTCGTCCGATTCACTTGTCGTTTTTTTCGCCATCCTGATTCGGGCCTCCCTGTATACCTCTGTGATCCAAATTGCCTCCCGGTTCCCAGCGGGACAAGGAAGTCTATTAGAGAGCTTCACAACCTGTCAACCGGGCCTTTTAATACATTGAATCTTTCTTTTTAGTCTACCGGAATCAGAGGGGCCGCCGCTGTCTACACAGACTCTTGTTTACATTTCAGTATCGATGCGGGGCCCGCCCC
>VBOM01000488.1 GCA_005877535.1 Nitrospirota bacterium
TAGCAATGTCCTCCTCCTTTCAAAGGAAGCATATCCGGTTTATATCACGCATGCCGTGGCGCGACCCTGAAGGGGGGCCCCGATGTCGTTGGGACGCCTGCTGGCCCTATCCGGCAGTCTTGAAATACTCGCGGGGCTGCTGGCACTAATCAGTCCGGCACCTGTGGTATCGTTTCAGGTTGAAGTACCAGTGGTTTGGGATCGCAGCAGTCCTGACGCGGCTCTTGGCGCGGGGGTGTTCGCGCTGGGGCGACATGCGTGAAAGCCCGCGATGATGTCCAAAGTCCTGCCGGTCCGGCGATGAGCATCTGGGTCACAACCTACACGTGCCACCAGCCACGGTTATTATCCAGACAGCAACAGGGTCGGACCTGGGCGGCCTGTTGCTGGGGGGAGCGGGGATCGGGCATGCCGTACTCGGCGCGTCGTTCGTGTCAGCATTCGAAACGTAGAGACGGTGATGGAAAGAATCGCCTGCGCCTGGAACCCGGCGCCGGTCCCACCAGCGCCGCAAGCTGGAGACGGACTGTCGGCGTGTGATGTTTCGACATGGGGTCATCTTCAAGGTTGTGCTGCAAGATGGGCGAATGCCTGTTGCGAGTGAGCACCCTATTGTCCGCGTTACCATGCGCGCGGATGGACCACAAAGGGCAGGGGACGTTAGCTCGAGCAAGATAGTGAAAAACCAAGCCTCGCATAGTGCGCGAGTTGCGTGGCACTGGCCGGGCGATAGAAGGAGTGGTCGATGCTGACGGTACGAAAGAGTGGGATGTCGTCCATCTCATAGCCGGCATATTCTGCCAGCGTGCCTTGCCTGAATCGGTTCTTCGGATAGGCCCGTTGGTAGACCAATCCCTGCCAGCCTTCATAGGCCCAGGAGCTGGTGCCGAGTCGAACGTGGCTAAGGTCGGTTGACACGAGAAGGTAACTATACAGAATTCATCAGTAAGAACAATGGGATAGCTTGACATGCGCGCAGTCTTCACGCAGACTCCGTTCATGCAGGACCAGACGGAGCAGAGCCTTCTTGCCAGACTTGCTGAACGTGCCGGCATCGTTGCGGACTATCACGATATCGCAGGTAATCTTCACCTCACCTCTGATGACACTCGGCGCGCCATTCTGACTGCCATGGGCTTTACGGTCGATTCGACTGCATCGCTGACACAGGCGCTGCGAGAATGGGATGAGGCGCCGTGGCGACGCCCCTGCGATCCCGTGCAGATACTGCGTGACGGTGAGACGGGACCTTCTTTGTCCTGTTATCTGGCGCTTGAAGACGGGAAAGAAGGGTCCGTCACGTTGGAGTGGCAGGTCCGCGACGAAGCAAATGCCGTGGTGCAGGAAGGGCAGGTAGGGCCTGGGCTTCCCGTTGTGGAGGTCCGTTTTCTCAATGGTCGACGGCACGTGCGTGTCGAGATATCTGCCCCACGTGGTCTCTCGCTCGGGTACTACAGTTTGACCGATTATAACTGGGGGTGCGGTGACTTCACCGATCTCGGCCGGATTGTTGAATGGGCCGGAAAGGGTCTCGGCGCTGGAGTTATCGGGCTCAATCCGCTGCACGCACTGCAGAACACCGCGCCATATCACATCAGCCCCTATGCGCCCTACAGCCGACTGTATCTCAATGAACTCTATATCGATCTTGAGAGGCTGCCGGAATTTTGTGGATCGGAGGAGGCGCAGCGACAGTTCCGTACTCCCGAGTTTCAAGCCAAGCTTCAGTTGCTGCGAGAGTCTCGGCTGGTGGACTACGATGCCATTGCAACCGCCAAGCGCACCATGCTCGATTTGGCCTACCGTAAATTCCTCACAGAGGCCTACAGCGGAGAGGAGCCAAATCTCCAACCGAAAACGGCGCGCGCATGGCTCTTGGAACGGTTTATTCAGTCTGAGGGCACGCCACTCGAACTGTATGCCACCTTCCAGACTTTGGAGGAAGAACGCCGGCTGATTCAATTCAAGTCAGCGACCTGGCATGATTGGCCCAAACAATTTCAGACGCCGGGCCAGCCGATTCGTGAATATGCGAAAAGGCACCGGAAGCGCATTCGCTTCTTTCAATACATTCAGTGGGTGGCGAGCGATCAGCTGAACGAGGTCCGACGGACGACCGAGCATCTGGCGATGCCGATCGGTCTGTATCATGACGTGGCTCTTGGTGCCGATCGGAATGGGGCCGAAGCCTGGATCTATCAGTCGGTGCTGGCGCTCGAAGCCGATTGTGGCGCCCCGCCGGACGCGTTTGCGCCAGAGGGACAGAATTGGGGCTTGCCCCCGATCAACCCTCACGCGCTGCGCGCCAGCAGCTATGAGCTAATGATCCAGCTGCTACGCAACAATTTCCGATCCGGCGGAGCTATCCGACTGGACCATGTGATGGCGTTCTGCCGTCTCTTCTGGATTCCGCGCGGGAGGCCCGCGTCCGAGGGTACGTATGTGCAGTACCCCTTTGAAGACTTATTAGCGATCGTGGCATTGGAGAGCGTTCGATCCAAAACCCTAGTCATTGGAGAAGACCTCGGCACCGTGCCTGATTGGGTCAGAGAGCAGTTGGCGAAGGCGAGAGTGCTGTCATATCGTGTGTTCTACTTCGAGCGTGGTGCAGACGGCGCAATGAAGCCACCTAGCGAGTATCCCGCAC